>JBBQIG010000138.1:0-10167 GCA_038324715.1 Anaerolineae bacterium
ACCGCCAGGGCCACCGAAGCCACCATGACGTCCACCTCGGCCGAAGAAATCACCGTCACTCTCGCTCAGAATTTGGTCAGCCTGCGCTTGCGTAATCACACCATCCGTAACCGCCTGCTGCACACCGGCTTCATAGGCGCACTGTAGACTGTCACGCAGATACCCCTGAAGATCGTGGCGAGCCTCCATGAGGTCAGCCTCTTCTTGCGTAATTGTACCGGCAGCAACCGCCTCGGCAATCAGGCTATCCTTCACCTCTTCTTGAGCGCTTTGCAACTCCTCAACCGTAATACCAAGTGCCTCGGCAAGAAGAGCTTCATGGTCGCTGTCACCAACCATGCGCCCAAAGCCTCGTCCAAAGCCATCCTCATTCGCCTTCATTGTATCCGCTTGTTCCTGGGTAATCTGCCCATCTGCTACGGCTTGATCAATGGCAGCGTTGCGTGCCTCTGTTTGGGCGGCTTGCAATTCTTCCACAGAAATTCCTAACACCTCGGCAAGTTTGGCAACCCGATCAGTACCGTGCAGGAGGCCGCGCCCCATACCTATACCATGACCAAACCATTCCCCTACAATAGGCACATCCACTGCTGGCGTTTCCGGTGTCGCCTGGGCATAGGCCGTGGCGGACACACCAAGTACCAATACTGAAGCCAGAGTTACCACGCCTAGTTTCCATTGCTTGTTAAATCTCATGATTCTTTATCTCCTATAATGCTCGACCTGCTACCTTGAGCTAATTTAGATTGCCCCAGCAGTTCTGGGTCTAACCATAGTGTAGCGGCCAAATGTTTAGACATTGTGAAGTATCTTTAAGGAGAATGTTTGCTTTTGACGCTAGATAGTAGCGAGATAACACGGATGTCTCATCACGAAGGTGCCTGATAGCTAATTCGATAAATAGCATTGCCTGTGTCATCCGAAACCAACAGCGAGCCATCCGGCCCAAAGCGTAAATACTTCCAGCCATGCCACGATTCCGCGGGATATTCCTGGTTGATAACCACAGGCGCAGCTACATTTTGTAGATCGGCTTCAGTGTTGTCATAGCGCAAGATGCGGTTAATTTCCGCCACAAACAGGGCATCCTCATAGAAAGCCACACCATTCGGCTCATTTAGCCCGCTAGCAACCGTAATCACCTGATCAGCTTGCTGGTCGCCATCCTCCAAATTGCGCTTTAACCGCAGTTCAATAGATGTAAAAGAGAGTGGCTTCAGTGGACATGCTGTGTCCATCGAAGCCACTCTCTTTTACATAGGGCTATAGAATTATTCTACTGGACACGGGGGCTAGCTCTCCGCAATCTGCTGTCCCAGTTTATGCGGATCAAAATAAGCATAGAAGCGCGTAATCTTATCGCCGTCTGTCTCTAGAATGCTGACACCCTCATAGCGGATGGGCTTATCATGTTGGTTATGCCCCTCTGTCTCCCACTCCAACGCCGCTCGGTTTTCTCCATAGATGCGGTTGCGAAAGACTGAGCGCGCCTTTCCCAGCGTCGCCTGATAGTTCTTCCAGAAGGTATGCGCACCCTCCACCCCTTGTTCGTGATGCGACATGGTGACATTGCCCACCTCGCAACCTTCGGCATAGAGCGCCACCATGGGTTCCAGATCGCCGCCAGATTCTACCTCACCGAGTGCCGCAATAAATTGCTCGGCAGTTTGTTCAATCATTGCTACCTCCCTTTCACTACACTCTTTACCTATTCTCTAACTACTTTCCCTTGCAATCACGGTTCAAATCACCCGCCCACGAACTGTGATATAAACTATGACGATTTCTATTTCCATACTTTATCCATCTATCTTCTCGCATGCAGATGCTTATGTATAGAGTTTGTGTACAGTCAGAGCACCATCTGTTAGAAGTTGCGGCTAGAAGCATGCGGCAAATAAATAGCTTCGGCAGACAAATCACATCTACCGAAGCCACACACTCTTATAAACTTCTATTTCTACAACTTCCGCAGGCACAAACGCACGAACGCACTAGCCGCGCATTGGCTTGAGCGCCTCCGCCCACTTCAGCAATTCATCCAGCATTTGCACAGACGCTTCCTCCTGAACCTCTGGCGGCCTAAAAGTATTCGTGTCGGTGTCGACATGTTGGTTGAAGAAAGGAATTGAGACCGCTTCGGGCAATGGCATCATCTTCAGCGTAGTCATGACCTGTTTTGTCATCTGCACACTGCGAGTGCCACCAGAAACACCCCCATAGGAGACAAAGCCCACGGGCTTATAGGCCCACTCTTTTAAGACATAGGTGAGTGCGTTAAGCAAAGGAACAGGTGTCCCATAATTGTATTCGGGCGTGACAAAGACATACGCATCCGCCCGCTGTACAATGGCGCTCCATGCCTTTGTATGCTCGTGCTCATACTGCTGAAGCGATGGATGCTTTGACTCGTTGTAGACTGGCAAATTAACCTCCGCCAGGTCAACAGGCTCAATCTCGAACTTGCCATGTTGCTTGGCTTGCTTAAGAAACCACTCACTGACAAGAGGCCCCATCCGACTGGGGCGGGTACTGACAGTCACTATCTGTAGATTTAGCATGACATTCTCTTCTCTCACTTCTGAATTTAGAAACGCAACCCATAGTCCCACGATTATCGGCGTAATCATACCCTTTGTCTGATGTAAAGATTACACAACTTCGATTAGGCTCTCCTGATTCTCACTGCTGTGTAGGCCTCAAGATATGTAGACCAATTGTTATAATTCGTGTACACTGATTAAAATGAGCGTATCTATAGTGAAGTTCAGTAGAAACCCAGAATTTTATGGACTCTCTCCGTAACCTTAATAGCAGTAATTCAGGAGAACCAAGTCGAACAAAAAGTTCTTGTTTTCTAGTGAAACGCACTTTAGGTAGAAGTTTGACAATCACATTTGGCGAAGAATTAGATGAGTTGCAATCGAGAGAAGCAAGAAAGAATGACTTCAACACGCGATCAAATTATCGCGACAACTTGTACGCTGCTGGAGTTGCAAGGCTACCACGCAACTGGGCTGAATCAGATCATCAAGGAGAGCAGTGGCCCAAAGGGATCGTTGTACTACCATTTCCCTGGGGGTAAGGAAGAACTTGCGGTCGAAGCTGTGCGCCATGTGGGAAAGATCGTCTTACAGCGCATCCAACACAACCTAGCACAGATCGATGAACCTACAGAGTCCATTCGTAGCTTTATTATGAATATTGCACTCAATGTTGAAAGTTCCGGCTTCCGAGCGGGGGGTCCAATTACAACAATTGCCCTGGAAACTGCTTCAACTAATGCGCCGCTGCGTATGGAATGTGGGCGTATCTATGCTGGATGGCAGGCAGCGTTTGCGGAGAAACTGCGTACCGGGGGACTTACAGAGGAACGCGCCATGACGATGGCATTGCTGATCATTGCGTCGATTGAGGGGGGTGTGATTCTCTGTCGCACAAACCGCAGTCGCGAACCATTGGAGTGGGTCGCTCAAGAAATCGGCGAGTTGGTACGCCACACAATTAGATAGCCGCTTTTTTTCAGTCCATTATATAGACTGGTCTATTGGGAATAAGTTCAATCTTAATCGCATAAGGAGATAACAACTTGAAACTAGCAATTTTTGGCGGTACAGGCAAGACTGGGAAGTATCTGGTGCAGCAAGCACTGGATGCCGGTCATGAAGTTGTGATGCTGGCGCGCACGCCATCAAAGGTCACAGCAAAAGATGAAAAGCTCACGGTTGTGCAAGGGGACATTCTGGACGCAGAGCGCGTTGAAGATACTATTCGCGGTGTTGATGCTGTCCTGAGTGTGTTGGGACCCACCAACAACAAGCCTGAATTCACCATTAGCCGAGGCATGGACAACATTTTGGAGTCTATGAAGCGCAACAATGTCCAGCGCATCATCATTGCTGCGGGAGCCGGTGTACGTGACCCACAGGACAAACCCAAATTTATTGATCGTTTCTTTGGTCTCTTGCTCAGGCTACTCTCGAAGAATATCTTGGCAGACATGCAACAGGTTGTCGAAAAGCTCAGAGCATCCGACCGCGAGTGGACAATTGTGCGTGTGCCGATGTTGACCGACCAACCTGCCCAGGGCACTCTAACTGTAGGATACGTTGGCGACATCAGCCCAAGAATCTCACGTACAGAGATGGCAGCCTTTATGCTCAAGCAATTGCATGACGCCAGCTATGTACGAATGGCACCTGCAATTAGCAACTAATACTGAAAAGATAATTCTCTCATGCACATAAATTAGAATTCATCGATATACCACGATAAATGGAAGTCTACTTCTTAGAGAACTCAAAATGGAAAATACAAAAGTAGGAAACAAGAAATCGAATGGGCGTCCCTGGACATGGACACCACCGCCAGCAGTTAATCGTATGGTATCTACACTTCTGCGTTTGCCAGTGGCACACCGTCTGATAAGCAAAATGCTTCTACTGCTCACCTTCACCGGACGACAATCTGGCAAGCGCTATTCAATTCCCGTTGGATATTACCGGGAAGGAAATACAGTGATGATTATAACCAAACGCTTTCGCAAGTGGTGGCGTAACCTAGAGGGGAACGTACCTGTTGAAGTACGCATTGAAGGGCGCAATATCAAGGGACAAGCTACCGCGTTAACTGAACCAGAGATAACTGTCCCAATAATTGCTCATATCGTTGAGGAGCATCGCCGAGAAGCGGAAATCTTTGAGATTAAGATGCTAGACAACGGCAAACCCGATCTAGAGAGCGTCCGTGAGATTGCACCAAAAGTGGTGCTTGTGCAAGTAGTACTCAACAACGAATAAGCCACTGCGTAAAGCTGGACTTAAGATACATAAGCCTAGTGTGTGCAATAGCGTGTGCAATAGTGCATGGACTGATCGAACCGGCTTCAGACGGCTTTCCTGCTTGTTAGGGCATAAGCCCCCGGCACCACTTTACAGATAGGTAGATGTTTAGTCCCCTGGTATATTGGTGCAGTAACCAGCAAGCAAAAGGAGCAACTATGGGACTGTACATCACCCATCCGCAATTCAATCGATCAAGCAACTTCTTTGCTTAGACTCGCCAGCATACAGCGCAGAAAGTCACTCAGTCCATGAATGATCTCTGCCCGCACCATCGGCTCAAGATTCTCCACAATGGATAGATAACTCACGGCTTGGTGCAGAGCCGAAAGTGGCTTGGCAATCTTCCACGCTTCCAACAATCGCTCGCGAGGCTCATACGCTTCCCATTGCGCTAAATACGCATCGCGCAGGCGCACTTGTTCAGCCTCGCTATCTTCATAGAAGTACACATGCAACATATCAATGAATGGATGACCCACGCAGCCATCCGTCCAATCAAAGAAGAGATAAGCGCCGTCACGCCCAGCAACGTTGCCCATATGCAAATCCCCATGCAGCAGCGTATTGGGCAGGTTGTACTCGCCCAACTTCACACAGAGCGCCTTGAGTTGCGGTGCTAGCTGCTGCACACTTTCCCACTCCGCTAGTTCAAGAACTGACTGGCTGAGTGGATGCGTCAGCAACAAGTCAATCTGGCTTGCCAATATGAGCAAACGCCGATCATGCCCGCTGCTCGCAATCAGTTCCTCTACATGGGCTGCACTTTGGCATTGCAACCGACCATAGGCAGAGAGTACTGGCGCAAAATCATGCTCACCCTTACCCTGGTCACGCAACGATTTGCCAAAGTCTGCCATCAACATCCACTCACGTTCGACATCCAGTGAAAGGGGCATGGGAATAGAACCAGGAAACAAGGTGGCAATCTTTGCCACAAACAGGGGTTCATTCACAAAGAGAGGCAGATCAGCCGCCGCCTTATAATAGATCATGCCACTCTGCGTTGGCACGCGCAGCACGCAGGAGAGGCACCAATTGCGTACTTGCTCAACCGCACCACTTTGCTCATAGCCCAATCGCACAAGTTCTGCTTCCATCCATGCACGCGCAACTTGGAACCAACCCACACGCGCCCAGGGTGCGCGCTGGGCAGGAATCGCCTGCTCTGTAAGTTCAGAAAAATAGGTAAGTAGCAGGGAACGCTCTTCTGGCAAAGCAAGAGCGAGTTCGAGTATTTCCTGTGAGGAGATCCAAGAGCCGCCCAACGGGGGTGATAGCAGAGGCGAGTGCACTTCCAACACCAGAAAATCTTGTCCCAAGCGTGCCACGTCATCTTCCCTGTGGCTGGCATTACGCAGCAGCGTAAAAGCAAAATCCAAACCTAATTCTTGGCGCAACTTCTCGGAAACTTGCAGGGTATCGCTAAACCATAGATTGCCCTCCGCGCGCACCGAAGGCAGCCGCCAGCCCTCAGTTGAGGGCAGCAGCAATAGGTTCTGCGCGTGCGGGATGATCAGAAACAGGTGCGTAACCCACGGACGTTCGACAACCTCAACAGGGGAATCGCTCATGGCAGCCCTATAGAATGGATGATTAGGATGGATGATCCATCTATCAACGGATAGTGCGAAACAGGATAGAAGCTAGTTTGTTGAGACGCTCTGGCTGGAGCAGAGCAACTGCCATTTAAGAGTCATAGCTGCGATTGAACGCAGCCTCTTCCTCCAGAACCCCGGCGCGGAAAGCCCAAATCTGCGCGGCATGTTCCGCCTCATGCACAGAAATTTCATAGAAGAAGTTGGACATCATGCCAGGGCCTCCCCATGTGAGTCCTTCACTGACCAGATCCGCGTCGCTGGCCTGGTCAAAGGAGCGCATAATGCGCCGGTGTTCAGTGGTTAGCCCATCAGCAATCTCAATCATCGTCAGATGGGCGCGCGCCGCCATAGTTCGATCATTGATCGCTGTCATTGTGTCTCTCTCACGCGCAGTCCATTCACTGATCGTTTCAGGACTCGGTTCGGGCCATTGTCTCAACAGCTTGGCGCAATATTCATTCCAACTTAATACATGTGCCAGCACATCACGAATGCTCCAAACACCACAAACTTGCGTGGTAAGTATCGTCGTTTCGGTGAGACCTGCAATACTGTTCATAAAGTTATTGTGCTGCTCAATCATCAGGCGGCGCAAGCGTGCGCGCCCCCAGCGATCTAACGAGCCACAGTACTCTTGGATCTCGCGGCGATGCGCCAGCACATGATTTGCCATATGCTGCAACTGTTTTAGCACCGAAAAGCGGTTACTGCCTTCAGCATACTCCTGCGCAAGCACGTCGGGAGAGAGAGAACGAGCAAAGTCAGCCATCGCTTGACCCGCTACTTTAGCGGCTTGCGCAACCTCGTCCCAGGGCCGAGTGGCATCGTCTAGAGAGCGGGCATCATTATCAGCGGGCGGGCGTTCAAATCCCTCTGCCGCCGAAACGCCTGCCACCGCGGCTTGCATACGCCGCAGTTGGTACTCATCCCAAAACGCCACATGGGCAACTAACATCTTGGGAGTCCACCCCGACGCAAGTTTGGTATTTTCAATCTCCTCCGTCTCCAACTCAGCCAAAGTTTCCCAAAGCAGGAAATGGGCATACGCTAATTCATCAGCCAGTTGGGCTGGTGTGGGGTGACTCTGTAAATCAGCCCGCAGATCTTTCTGTGCATCACCCATACGTGACCTCCAACGTCATTATTCTTGTGGCGCTCATGATCAAACGCATCTATTTCTTGTTTAACTTGCTTGCATTTAACTGGCTGTTAACGCACCCCTGTCTCACCACTGGCAGCATTGGGTCAGCAAAGGGGACTAGCGTGAAACAAAACTCGCCCTATCTCCCCATTTAGCCACTCCGGCGAGCGAGCTTGAAGCGTCTTAAACCAGCGGATCGGGGATAGATTACTGCATTTGTTGCCACTATACCTTATCCTTTTCCTGTTGACCAACTCACCGCCGCAAGTCCCTTGGGGATTTATGTGTGGATAAGAGTTCGGCACGAATTGCTATGAAAGTTATGGCAATGATCGACCGTGTATACGGCTAACCTGATATCATCTACTTGGCGCGCGAGAGTTGCATTCGCGCGCCGATTCACGTAGAATGACGGCTTGCAAGAACACACGTTCGATTCTGACTCACGCCTGAGACGGAGGAGATCATCAGTCATGGCACTCGATAAACTCATTGTGCGCGGTGCGCGCGAACACAACCTAAAGAACGTAAATATAGAAATTCCGCGCGACAAGTTGGTGGTCATCACGGGACTCAGTGGTAGCGGCAAAAGCAGTTTGGCCTTCGATACCATCTATGCCGAAGGGCAACGTCGTTACGTAGAGTCACTTTCAGCCTATGCACGCCAGTTTCTAGGCTTGATGGAAAAACCAAATGTAGACCAGATCGAAGGTCTCAGCCCTGCCATTTCCATTGACCAAAAAGGATCAGGGCGCAACCCTCGTTCCACCGTGGGTACAGTCACAGAGGTCTATGACTATCTGCGCCTGCTCTACGCACGCGTGGGTCAGCCCCACTGTCCTGTGTGTGGCGAACCCATTGCCCAGCAATCTGCCACGCAGATCGTTGACAGCATCATGGAGATGCCCGAAGGCAACCGCATCTTGATCCTGGCTCCGTTGATCAAAGATCGCAAAGGGCACCACAAAAGTGTTCTGGATGATTTACAAAAACAAGGCTATGTGCGCGTTCGCGTCAATGGTGAAATCTATGAGGTGAACGAAGTTCCCGACTTAGATCGCTATAAGATGCACACGGTTGAAGCCGTTGTCGATCGTCTGATTGTGCATCACGCCGAGCCAGACCCGGAGAACCCCGATGCAGTCGCTGCCGACTTAACCCGCCTGAGTGATTCGGTGGAGACGGCTTTGCGCTTGGGCGAAGGGGTGATGATCCTCTCGGATGTGACCGACCGCGACAATCCGAAAGATCGCACCTACAGCGAGCACTTTTCCTGTGTGAAGTGTGGCACCAGCCTGCCAGAGATTGAGCCACGCACCTTCTCATTTAACAGCCCACATGGCGCTTGCCCCACCTGCGCCGGGTTGGGTTCATTGCAAGAGTTTGACCCAGAGTTAATCTTTGATGATGAGTTGAGCCTTGCCGATGGTGGTGTGATTCCTTGGCGGCGGCAGGGTGATGACGAGAATGAAGGCTATTACGGCCAACTGCTGCAAGCCGTTGGGCGACAGTATGCCATTCCCTTCAACGTGCCGATCAAAGAGTTGAGTTCCAAGCAGCGCGACATCATCCTCTTTGGCCCCCCGCGCAAACAGGACAAAGTACGCATTGAGTATAAAACTGGCTCAGGCGATAATCGCTTTTACGAAACGGGCTTTGGTGGGGTCATTGCCAACTTACAGCGGCGCTATCGAGAGAGCACAAGCGAGTATATTCGCGCCAAGTTGGAAGAATATATGAGCGTGCGCCCTTGCCCCACTTGTGGTGGCAAGCGGCTGCGTCCCGAAGCCTTGTCAGTACTCATCAACGGTGAGAATATCTATGAAGTCACCAACCGTCCTGTTGGGGATGCGTTGGCTTGGGTGCAACGGCTGCAAGGGGAAACACCCCATGACCAGATCGGTGTCAATGGCAATGGTCATCCGACCCCCACACCACTCACGCAGCGCGAGCAAACGATTGCTGTGCAAGTGCTCAAAGAGATTGCCGCACGGCTCCAGTTTATGTTCAACGTGGGTCTAGACTATCTAACCTTAAACCGCACCGCAGTCACCCTCTCTGGTGGCGAATCGCAACGGATCCGGCTGGCAACCCAAATCGGTAGCCAGTTGATGGGCGTGCTCTATATCTTGGACGAACCGAGTATCGGGCTGCACCAGCGTGACAACGCACGGTTGATCGAGACGTTGCAAAAAATGCGCGACTTGGGCAACACGGTCTTGGTGGTAGAGCACGACGAGGACACCATTCGTGCCGCCGATTGGGTGGTGGATATGGGGCCTGGGGCAGGTGAACATGGTGGACAGGTCGTCTCCTCCCTTGCTCAAGAGGATTTTATCCACTCCAAAGAGAGTCTCACGGCACAATATTTACGCGGGGAGAAGCGCATTGAATTACCCACCAAGCGACGCGAAGGCAATGGCAACCATCTGACCATTCGCAAAGCCAGTGCAAACAACTTGCATGATGTGGATGTGCAGATTCCATTGGGAAAATTTGTGGCGGTAACGGGTGTCAGTGGCAGTGGCAAATCAACACTAGTAGTTGATGTGCTCTACAAGCGCCTTGCCCAGCTTATGTATCG
>JBBQIG010000139.1:0-10105 GCA_038324715.1 Anaerolineae bacterium
TTCTTAGCTATGCTGCCGAGCGGCTGCGGCAGGTGGGCGCAGTCTTGCAGTTGCGCCCCTTTGCGTTGGAAGCGACAGCAATGGCCCATTTGCTGGCACTGGGCGTGCGCTGGTATGTGACCGATGCACCAGAGCAATTCAGTAAGCTTCTCGCCACCGCTGTAGCACAGAAATGAATGAAAAGATGACAGAGCTGTCTGTTCACTGGCTGCTACTAGGCCAGTCACAGCTATCGGCGCGATGCGTGATTCTGTCTCAGCGCCAGATGAGTGACAATTCAGTCTGCGGATCAAAGAACTGTACACGTTCAGGACTGATCTTGACCCAGACTTTCTCGTCCATCGCCAGGTTCAATGCAGGATCAGTCAATACGTGCAGTTGGATGTCACCCAGTTGCACCGCCACCAAATCATCGCGCCCCAACGGCTCGACCAGATAGACTAGACCGGGAGATGTGCCCACTTGTTCTTCACGAGAGAGAGTGACATCTTCAGGTCGTATCCCCATCACCACACGCCCGCGACCTGCCGCCTTTTGTCCACGCAGAGGTTGCACCTCGCCCGTCAATCCTTGACTAGCCACACGATAAATACCCGCTTCGCTTGTCACCTCCACATCCACAAAATTCATTGGTGGATTGCCCACAAAGCCGGCAATAAAGAGCGTTTGTGGCTGCTCATAGAGTTCATCCGGTGTGCAATAGGCCTGGAGATAACCATCCTTCATCACCGCAATGCGGTCGGCCATTGTCATGGCTTCCACTTGGTCATGTGTCACATAGATGGAAGTAATGCCCAACTCCATTTGTAGACGCTTAATTTCGGCGCGCATCGTCAGCCGCAGTCGGGCATCCAAGTTGCTTAAAGGCTCATCAAAGAGCAGCAAGTCCGGCTGCTTTGCCAGTGCCCGTCCCAACGCCACCCGTTGTTGCTGTCCGCCGGAAAGCTGACCGGGCCGCCGGTCGAGTAGGTGTCCGATTCCCATTTTGTCAGCTACCTGACGTGCACGCTCGTCCATAACCTGCTTGGGCGTCTTTTTGAGCTTCATGGGAAAGACAATATTCTCATAGACGGTCATGTGAGGGTAGAGGGCATAGCTCTGAAAAACCATCCCAATATTGCGGTCTTTGGGCTGCACTTGATTCATGATCCGGTCGCCAAAGCGAATGTTGCCGTTGGAGGGGCGATAAATACCGGCTGTCATCAGGAGTGTTGTCGTTTTGCCACAGCCCGACGGCCCCAAGAATGCCACAAACTCACCGTCTTGCACCTCCATGCTAATGTTATTCACTGCCACCACATCGCCAAAGCGCTTGGTCAAGTCGTCGAAAGTTACCTTCATCTTATTGCCCACCTTTCGCGCCGCCGCCAAAAATACTCAGCAGATACTGTTGCGTAAATATGAAGAAGATCAGGATCGGGATCAGTTGGAACATACCCACGGCGGCTACTTCGCTATAGTTAATCGGTACGGTAGCGCCTACCAACCCGCGTAGATAGGGAGCAATGGTACTCTGATCTTGGGAAGCCATAAAGGTATAAGGAATTAAGAAAGCATTCCAACCAGATATAAACGAGAAAATGGCAAGAGCTGCCACGCCAGGCCGGATCATGGGCATGACAATCTGCCACCATACCCGCCAGCGCGAGCAGCCGTCAATGAGCGCCGCCCGTTCCATATCCCACGACACTTGGTCAAAGAAGCCCTTCATCAACCAAATGCCCAGCGGCAATTCCAGCGCCACACTCACCAAAATTACACCGCCCAGCGTGTTATAGCCAAAGCCGCCAATGATTGGCAGCCCACGCCCCAGCACCGGAATCCCGCCAATCCAACGCAAGACAAAGTAAATGGCAATGAGGAGGGTCACGCTAGGAAACGCATGCAGGATCAGTGTAGTCGCCAGGAACGACTTGCGCCCTGGGAAGTTGATGCGCGAGAGGGCATAGCCAGCCATACTTGACACCAGCACCACACCAATGGTTAAGCCAGTTGCCAATAAAAGTGTATTAGCCGTCAAACGCCAGATTATCGGGTCTTCCCACAAAAAGGCCCAGTTGCTCAGCGTCCAGCCACCAAAATTGCCATTGGCATCCACGGGCATCAGACCATAGGTGCGCGTGGAGAAGGTGGAGATCACGATCCATACATACCCCACCAGGATCGGCAATGTGAGCAAACTTAACAGCGTTAGCGGCAAAAATGTGCGGCTGCGGCTGCCTACGCCAAAAGTATCTTCCATCGTTGCAATCCTTGTAGACTATAAGGCTTCAATCTTTGGCTCTTGCACCAGCGCATCAAACTGGAAATAGCGCATATAGATGACTGCCAAGACAATGCCGACCAGCACCAGCACGGTTGCTAAGGCCGCGCCAAAACCCCATTGGAAGTTGCCGATATAGTTATTCAGTGCGCGATGATAGGCCCAAAGCGACCAAACCTCGGTGTTGAATTGCCCATCGGTCAGGAGCAGGATCGATTCAAATGAAGTCAGCAACGAAAGCGTCTGATAGGTTGTGACAAAGAGCAACGGCCAGCGGATCATCGGCAGGATTACATAGCGAATGCGCTGCCAGAGCGAGCAGCCATCCACCAGCGCGGCGATCATATAATCACGCGGAATGGACTCAATGGCTGAAGTAAAGATGACCATGCCAAAAGAAGCGCCAACAAAGCCATTCGTGAGCACTACAAATACCCACGGCTGTGCGGGAATCCAGTTCGTTGTCTCCATACCCAACGGCCCGAAAATTTGAGCATTTAAGATGCCGTAGGGTGCATCGGCAGCAACGTACTTCCACATCATAATATAGACTACCGAAGGCGTGATACGCGGCAAAAGCCACAGTGCGCGGAAGATAAAACCGGCACGCCGGGGTATGTGCGTAGAAAGCAGTGCTACCACCAATGCCATGCCAATGTTAAATAAGCTCAAGGTCAATACCACATATTTCACCGTATTCCAGGTGATATAGGCTGCCTGCGGGTTGCCTATCATACGTTGGTAATTTTCAAGCCCGACCCAATCCCACTTTTGAAAGCCAGTGGCTGAACTCATATCCGTAGCCGATAACCCCGTAATAATAATGACGGGGATAAAGAAAAAGGTTAAGACTAAAATGGCTGCTGGAGCCATAAATAGCAACCCGCTCCTGGAGCGGCGCAATGTATCACTCCATGATTCACGCGGCCGCGCTTCTACCATCGGCGCGGGCTTACTAATTGCAGTCATACGTTCTCCTCATCACAAATCACTTCGCCCCAAGATCGCCCCAAGGGGTGAACAACATTGGTGTACACATCTTCCAAGAGATGGGAATGTAGAAAAGTATGTGGAGTAGATTTAGGTGCCAGGTCTACTCCACATATCTCGGTCTATCCTATTCTTCCACAATCAAGTAATCGGACAACTCAGCTTCGAGTTGGGCAATCGCCTGATCTGCGGCATCCTCAGGCGATAATTCACCGTTCTCCGCACGTACCATGTAATCAAAAGTGATGTCGTAATACGGTCCGTACATCACATGGTTGGGCTGATAGAAGTTGTAATCAAGCATGTAGAGCGTATCAGAGAGAAGCCGATCATTGGCATAAGGCTCATAATCCACCTGCGACTTCACTATACCCAAGTGGGTACTTCCGACCGCGTGCAATGTGTTGATCTCTGCAGTTGTCGTCTTGGCGAGCACAGCACACGCCGCAGCTTGATTGTCAGAGCCAGATGCACTGGGACTGGTGATCATGTAAACCAGTGGATGTGACAGCGTTGAACCTGGCTGACCTTCAATACCTGACGGCTGCAAGGCATAGCCGACTAGCTCAAATAAATAATCCTGACCACCCCTGTCGGCGACATAATTGGTTGCCCAGTCGGCCCAATTCCAAACGCCGCCATTCCAGAAGAGTACTTCTCCTGCGCTAACAGTGGTGTGCCAGATGCTCGTATCAGTGCCGATAAAGTTTTCCGGCGTAATTCCTTCCTCCACAACACGTCGCTGGAACCCATACCACTGCTCCAATGCGCCGCGGCTGATGACCAGCTTATCCTCGGCTTCATCATAGAGCCGCCCACCATAGGCATGGTAATATTGGAAGAAGTCACCACCCTTAGACGTGCGGTGCCAGTAGCCATAGCCCTCCTCGACCACACCCGCCTCGACTGCCTGCTTGGCGGTCTCAATCATGTCATCCAATGTAAATTCGCCATCAATGATACGTTGCGGAAGGCTGTCAATCTCCTCTTGGCTCCAACCCAACTCCGCAAGCTTGGGCTTGTTATAGAACATAGGCCGTGCTTCGGTGTCTTGGGGAACGCCCCATACTTTGCCCTGCCAGGTGACTGAGTCCCACAGACTGTCGATCACGTCTTCAAATTCTGGATGGCTCTGACGGCATTCATCAAACTCAATAATATACTCGGCATTCGCCCACACGGGCACATCTTCATGACCTGATAACACAATCTCTGGTGCTTCTCCTGCATCCGCAGCCAAGACGAATTTCTGCTTATATTCTGCCCAACCAGCACTGTCGTTGGTTGGATTTACCGTTACATCAAAGTCAGTCACATCCTCCGCAGCCTGGGCAGGGCCATTGGCTCGCCATTCTTCCACACTGTTGGCCTGTGCCCAAACATCAATTTCCACTGGGCCATCGGCAGGAGATTCAGCCTGATTGCCACTTGCTTCACTACCGGACTGAGTCGCGGGTGCGGCACATGCCGCCAAGCCAAGTAGTGCCGTCAGCGCAAGCGCACTGAGGCTCCATGTTCGTACCTTTAAAACGTTGTGTAACATCATATTCTCCTTTTTGTATAAAAAGAGCTGCGTTTGGTTGAAGATTGATTGTAGCGACGGGGAACGACGGAAGGCCGAAGATAGCCACGGATATCGGTTATCTGTTATGCCTAACCGAATTGAATTATACTCCGAACAATGCCACAAGGGAATTGCTGCAAAACTATGCCAAAAACTGCAACAATTAAGATGTCAAAATGCGAAATTCCCTGTCACTCCAACATCTATGATACTGGACCTATGCTATCTGTGCTACGCCCCTCCCTCCCGCACAACTAGGCTGCTGAGATGAGAGGGTGTTGAATCATCAGTGGTGCGTTCACACCGCAAGGCGTTGGATCGTATGGAATAATCAGTCTGTCGACAGGTACTGAAATCTGCTGTTTTGATCAGCCAGTCAATGAAATTTGGAGGTGATTATGACGCATGAGGATGCCAACTGGGAAGAGTACTATCAAAAGATACAAGGGCGTGCACCGCGTTCGATATTGATAGATGCACTCGATCGATTTGCATCTGATCCTTTTCAAAGCGAGCGTAAAGCGATTGACCTCGGCTGCGGCGATGGTACTGAGACTGCTCTTTTGCTCGAACGTAGCTGGAACGTCCTTGCCATTGATGGTCAGCCTGCGGCGATTTCACGTCTCTTGGCAAAGATTCCATTAGAGCAACAAGCGCGCCTGAAGACTCAGGTCGCAAAGTTTGAACACGTAGTTTTATCCCCAACAGATCTCATGCTTGCTTGTTTTAGCCTCCCATTTTGCGAACCAGAACATTTTGCCAGACTCTGGAATGAGATTACCAATTCCATAAGGAGAGGCGGGCGATTCGCAGGGCAATTCTTTGGCGTTAGAGATTCGTGGGCTGTCAATACGGCTATGACATTCCATACTGAAGAACAAGTCCGTGCAATGCTGGAAAGATTTGAGGTTGAATCTTTCCATGAGCAGGACGAAGATGGTCATGCCGCAAGCGGCCCTAAACACTGGCATCTATTTTCGGTTGTTGCCAAGAGAAGGTAAGCAAAAGGCACAGGCTTTTGCATGATCCTATACAGTTAGCCTGTCCATCTCCAGCCCTTGTGCTCGAAGTTGAGAATTTCTACTTCCAGGGTATCGCCCGGTTTTACCCTTTCATCGACACAGGTCCGCAGAGGGCGTGGGCCCTGGTGATGTCTCATGTCGTCCACACCTCTGAACCTGAATTAGGTGTGACGGTGCGTGCCACGTGCTTCCAGCCATGCGATGATCACATCCAGCACGATATTGTTTAACTGTTGTTTAACTTGTCGGTCATGGCATAGGCATTAAAGCTGCTCATTAGATTCCTCCTTGACTTTCTCGCCCTCGCCTCTAATTTCCCAACTCGTGCGCTAGCTACTTTGTCTAGAAAGTCAGAGCGTCACTGCCCAATTCCTCAATTGCCTCCCTGAAGTGGTGGACATTATCCGCCCATCTTTGAATCGCTTCGCTCAAAAATGCCAATTGTAGAATATGCAGGGAGCATAGAGAGGTTTTCTCTCTATGCTCCCTGCATATGATTCTATGTTGATCGTCTTTACTTTCGCTTCCAGCCGCGCATGGAGCCTACTGCGCTAGAAATGCTTCGGCCTCTGCGATTTCTGCACGTTTGCTATCGGCATTTGCGCTCAACGCGCTCAACTCTTCATAGAAGCTACGCGCTGTCTCCATCTCACCCGCCAGTTCAGCCGCGTGAGCCGCGCCATACAGGCTGCGGAAGCGATTCGGATCAGTGCCAAGCGTGGCTTCAAATTCAGCCAACGCCTCTGCCGGTTGCTCTAATGCTAACAGCATCTCGCCCAATAATTCATGCGCCGGCACAATCGGTCCTGGCGTCACCGGGTGTTTTTCGGTTGCGTCCGCCATTTCAACCGCCTCACGCATCAGTGCCAGTGCCTCCTCATTCCTACCTTCGGCAAGCGCAATCCAGGCATCAAGCTCGCGGCTCTGAATGTCGACTTGGCTGGCCCAGTAGTCTTGCCCGGCTGCAACCAACTCCTCGCTTAGGATTTGCAGCCGGTCGAACTCTTGGCTGGCAGCGTCTGCATCACCGGCCCGCGCTGCGCCCAAACCTCGGGCAAAGACCAGGGCGGCTTCAGCCTGTGGAAAGCGTTCCCAAGCGAACGTCTGCGGATATAACGTCAGCGTGGCAGCTTCGGCCCACTGCCCGCGTTCGAGCACATAGCGAGCGGGCATGGCGGCAAGGGCATAGGCTGCGCCAAGATTCTCCCCAGGCACGCTCTCGATGGCGTTCATCTCATCAAGTAGAGCTTTGGCTGCCTCATCTTGGCCCATCTGCAAGTAGCCATACATCATGTAGTCCATGGGGTGCAACACGGAATCGGAACTGGTCTTCTGCTCATCACCCTCGGGCAGATCAGCTTTGCCAGCGTTGGCGGAAGCTATATTGGTCTCAATCGACTCTTGCCAGTAGCCCAGCCGCGTGAAGATATGCGACGGCATGTGCAGCGCATGCGGCGCAGCAGGCGCAATGCCAGCAAAACGCAGGGCCGCGTCAAGTCCTTGCTCGGCGAGGGCCGGGTAGTCGTTACTGTGTATCAGGTAGTGAGCCACGCCAGGATGGTTGGGCTGCTCCGCGAAGATAGGCTCCAGGATTTCGGCGGCCTTGCGCTGGTTGGCATAATCCTTATCAGTTGGCAGCGCCGTGATATTGAGGGCCAAAGCGTAGAAGATCTTTGCCTCCGTATCCTCTGGATAATCTTGGGCGAGTTGCTGCATGGCTTGTTCGTAGGCAAGCGTGCGCGTGCGATAATCGACGGTGTCGGCGTCTGCAAAGAGGGTAGCGACGGCTGCTATGTACGCCTCTTCGCGCGGGGTCGCAGCACCAATGGCCTTGGCTTTTTCGACGGCTGCCAACCCATCCGCCAATGCCTGCGGGCTAGGGGGGCTCCAAGGGATGCCTAGCGAGCTCATCGCCACATCCCAATAGCCCATTGCACAATTGGGATCGAACTCAGTCGCCAATTGAAAGGACTCAATGGCCGGCGGGAACCAGAAAGAATGGAGCATCGCCAGGCCCTGGTCAAACGCCGCCTGGGCTTCCTGCGTACAAGAGACTGGAAAGTCCACTTCGCCCAATTGTGGCGGATCTGCGGCCCCGCGCTCATGGTCGTGCACGGCCTGATCACCTGTCGCCGCTGCATCCGCCGCCGGCTGCACTGGCATACAGGCGCTGACGAGGCCAGTTATTATCCCGACAAGCATCATAGACTGCAATTTCATGATCCACCTCCTTGTAAGAACCATTTGAAAAGTTTGGACACGGTGCGATTTTCGCATGAGAGATACTCCTTTTTGGTGTGAACCTTGGTGTAAAACTTGGGGTGAAATGTGTACTAATGCGGAGAAGCTATGGAAGTCAGGTTTCCTCAACCGCGCTATCCTCAGTCTGTTCCCTCAGGAAGACATATAGCCGTTCCAGATCGGAAAAGCCCTTGCGCACGTTGGGCAGAGTATGCGGTTGCTGGTGCTCAATGGTCAGCGCAGCGCAGCCCTGCTCCGCTATGAACGCTGCCGCGCCATGCTGGAATTGGAGTTGGGGATGGCACCTTCTGCCGAAACGACAGCTCTGTATGAACAGATCCGCTCGGCTGAACTAGATGTGCCGGTGAAGACGGACTATCTGGGCCTACCCACAAGGCATCGCCACAACTTGCCACTGCAACCAACACCCTTTATCGGCCGCGAGCAAGAACTAGCGGCGCTGGCTGACTTGTTTGCCGATCCGCAATGCCGCCTCATCACCTTGCTTGGGCCTGGTGGTATTGGCAAGACTCGTCTCGCCCTCCAGGCGGCGAGCAATGAGAGCAATACATTTGCCGATGGAACTACCTATGTCAGTCTCGCACCGATCAACACCGCTGAATTCATTGTCCCCACTGTGGCGGCTGCCCTTGACGTCACGCTCTCCAATCATGCCGCACCGAAAAGAGAGTTGCTTCACCATCTGCGCCAGAAGGATCTGCTACTGGTCTTAGATAATTTTGAGCACCTGTTGGCTCCACTTAACCCATCTTCAGTTGGAGATGGAAACGGCAGCGCTACGGAGCTATTGATCAGCATTTTGCGGCAAGCGCCAGGCGTGACGATGCTTGTTACCTCGCGCGAGCGGCTGCATTTACAGGGTGAGTGGGCGTTTGATGTGGGCGGTCTTGGGGCACCCACCGAACCGCACCGATCTGGTGAGGAAAGAACAGCGGAGTTTGAAGCGTACGGTGCAGTAGCGCTCTTTCTGCAGACCGCGCGCCGCGTGCAGAAAGGTTTCGACCCTACGCCAGCAGATCAATCCGCGATCGTGCGTATTTGCCAACTGGTGCAGGGCATGCCGCTGGCGCTCGAACTGGCAGCAGCATGGGTGAGCGTGCTTTCCTGCCGCGAGATTGCGCATGAAATCGAAGAGAGTCTTGGCTTTCTCACGACGTCGCTGCGCGACTTGCCTGAACGCCATCGTTCCTTGCAAGCGGTTTTCGACCATTCATGGAAACTGCTCAGTGCCGAAGAACAAAGTGTCTTCGCTCGTTGTTCCGTCTTTCGCGGCGGCTTCACGCGTGAGGCCGCCGCGGAGGTGGCGGGTGCATCCCTGTCGCTTTTGGCGGCGCTGGTCGACAAATCCTTGCTGCGCCGTCAGCTGAATGGGCGCTATGAAGTTCACGAACTGGCCCGGCAGTATGCTGCGGCCAGGCTTGCTGACTCCCAACAGGTAGCGCAGACGCGCAACCGTCATCTTCTGTTCTATACGCACTTCGCTGAGGCAGCCGAGCCGCAAATCCGCAGTGGAGAGCAGGTAGCGCAGTGGCATGAGTGGGTGGAGCTCGATCATGACAATCTGCGCGCTGCCCTAGAGTGGTCTTTGACCGGCGGCGAAATTGAGCCGGGGCTGCGCATCGTGGGGGCGCTGTGGGAATTTTGGATGATCCGCGGTTATGCGCCCGAAGGACAAACCCAGGCGGAGCGGTTTCTGGCGCGACCGGAAGCGGCCGCCCATACGTACCTATGGGCAAAGGCGCTGTATACTGCTGGGGCTTGTGCCTTCTTTCATGGCCGCTTTCTGGCCGCACGCGCTTGGTATGCAGAAGCTGCTGCCATTGGCCGCGAACTTGGTGCAAGTGGGAAATATGTCGTGGCGCTGGCGCTCATGGGGCAAGGATACACACTACCAAATTTACAAGAGTTCGATACCTTGCAGGCACTGAGCCAGGAGACTCTGATTCTAGGCCAAGAATTGCAGGATTCTTGGATTAGGGGTCATGCTTTGAATCAATTTGGTGG
>JBBQIG010000140.1:0-10055 GCA_038324715.1 Anaerolineae bacterium
GCATGGGCCACAAATGTACTTGTGTGGCATGGGCCACAAACACAACAGGATCGCAGATGTAAATGATAATTCTGAAAATTGAGAAGGCATAGAAGTTACGGATTTGCCGGAAGTGATGATGGCATCACGAGGCGGTTGGGCGTATATAAATTGACACTCACATTTATCGCAGTCACGCGTTGTGTGTGGAGATTCAGCGCAAAAACGCTTACCGGAACGGTCTCGATTTGTTCCTGGCGCGTGGTTGTAGGGCCATTTGGATCGAACCGGCCCGCGGCAAGCGCGGCAATCCAATCCTGAAGATTTGGAATCTGACTGAACACCAGCACGTCCTTATCCGCCAGCGCAACCATGCGGCCGATGCTAAAGACATCTTCGCCCCCTTGATAGATTTGCGTATCGTCGCCGGATGTCAGATTGAAGCGGCGAATGCCCACCGCAAAGAGAGGAAAACCGCCATTGGGATCATCTGTGGCGCTCGGTGGCGCTCCAAGCAGCGCGGTCTGCCAGTCGCGCAATGCCGCCCGTTCGTCGGCAGTCATGGGAATCATGGTGTCCAGCATCTGGTGAACGCTGTAGACGAGTGACGCGCCGTCTGCTGACCACGTGACCTGATCAGGTACGTCCACCGTCGCATAGGTCTGTACCTCCAGGGTCATCAGATCGACCGTCACTAACTGTGCCGATATGCCGCTCGTGCGATTCCAAATGCGCCCCGCCAGGGTTGTCCCATCAGGAGACAGAGTCGCAATGGCAAAATTCTCTCCCAGCTCAACGTCCCTCCCGGTTTCCAAATCCAGTAGACCTGTATGCTCGCCCACGCAATCCAGGCTATGCACGATGCCCTGGTCAGTCATTTGCAATACGAGCGATTGCCCACCAAGGCCGACTTCTGCCCAGTGTTGCCAATCCGTCGGTAAAGATGAACCACCCCCACAGCCCATCCCCATCTCGTCATTTCTGAAACTGCCAATAAGCGTTGGCACAGCACCGATTTCCGGCACAATCGTAAACAGATCAACGACATAGGCACTTTCCGACCCGGAACTATTCAGATTCGCCATTGCATAGAGCAACTGCCCATCCGGCGTAAAGTTGACCGGATACAAAGTATCCAGAGCGTTCACCAGCAAGAATGGGGTTTGCATATCAACGCTGATCCACAGGCTGCCGAGATAGTTCTCGTCAAACAACATGTAAGCAAGTGAATTACCGTGCCACACAAGATTGCTGATTTTTCCCCGTTCGTCGATTGTAAGATTGGGCGTAAGATTCAGCGTGTCGTGCGGCCCATACATGTACAGGTTATTCTCCCATACCCCGGCCGCTTTTAGCGGAACATCCTCGAGGGGCACGGAATTGGAAGCCGGCTTAGGCAGGCACCCTGTCAGGTTCAGAGCAATTACGAGAAATAGAACCAGCTTTTTGAACATCAGATTTGTCCCCTTGACTTATGGGTCAAGTACAGAGCTTATAGAGACACATGTGTCACACAAGTTACAATCAGTACCCCCCCGATTAGAAAGAGCGGAAAATCTTTCAGCAAGGGCTACGCCGCGCGCGTTGCGGTCACGGTACCAGGACAGGCTGTGGAGATGAGCGCAGCAAAAGAAAGGTTCGTGTCGCCCAAATGACAGCCCAACCCAGCGCAATGATCCCGCCGATGATCATGGTATAGCCCAAATCCGGGATATAGAGCGCAATGACAGCCAGCGTTCGATCAAGAATGACTGGAAGCCCTACCAGAAAAAGCAGCCCAACTATCAGATTGAGGAAAAGCGGCACACCAATCTGCCAAATCCTGCCTGCCCAGTAGCGGGGCAGACGCACGGAGTTTAGCTGCCAGCGACGCAGCACAAAAGCCGACCATACCATCCCCACAATCTGGATGGCGAACAATCCCATTATCCCGAAATAGATCATCTGGTTACCCAGATCGCTTTGGGTCACATCTGGCTGTTTGCCCATCAAGAGGGCAGTAACACCATCGCCAATCCCGCTGGAACTCAGATAGTTTTCCGCATTTTCCAGGACCACAAAGCCCAATTTGCTTTCCGGAAAGATCGTCATTGTGGTGTGAAAATTTGAGGTGTCGCCGCCATGCTTCACTATCTGAATTCCATCAACCTCCCCCAAAAACCAGCCCATCCCATAGTAAGACTCACCTTCTTCATGCAACGGACGCTGGTGCATGGCGGCAACACCCATTGGACTCAGGACGGATTTACCGGCATACGCGCCATTGTTGAGATAGGCCAAGAGATAGTGGGCCATGTCTTCGGCACCGGCAATCAGAAAGCCGGACGGTTGGTTGGCTTGGGCATAGGGTGCGACATAAGGCAGAGGGCGGCCAAACCAAAAGCGATGCCCCGTTGCCATGCCCTGGACCATCGCCTCTGTTTCTGAAGTGAAGGCGCTTGTCATTTCCAGCGGCAAGAAGATGTGCTCCCGGATATAGGAACCATAGTCCTGCCCGGAAACGGTCTGCACGATCAGGCCCAGGATGTCGTAGTTGGCATTGCTGTACTCAAAAACCTCACCGGCAGAGTGATTCAGGCGCGCGGTACTGAAGCCACGCACCTGAGCTTCGAGGGCACCCTCGCTGATATCCTGACTCGTGGCGTTGTTCAGACCGGTGGCTACGGCGATTCCGCTGGTCTGGTTCAACAGATGGCGTACGGTGATGGCGGCAGACCCGGCCTCGTCCGCGACATGAAACCAAGGCAGATACCGCTGAACAGGCGCATTCAACTCGATTTGCCCGGCATCCACAAGTTGCATTACGGCCATGGCCGTAAACGATTTGCTGACCGAGCCAATAATAAATGGCGTTTGCGAGGTGACTGCCGCTCCCTGTGGATTGGCAACGCCAAACCCCTGGAGATGAAGAATCCGGTCGCCTTGAACAATTGCCAACGCCAGGCCCGGGATCTGTTGGACTTTCATTTCTGCTTCGACAAAGGTGGCGATTCGGGCAAAGTCGGAATCTGTTAAGTCGGAAGCAGTAAGTAGTGCATTGGCCAAAGTAGCCGGTGCCGGGGAAGCCACACTGTAGCCCAGAACCAGCGCGGTAACCAGCAAACTCTGGATCATAAAAAGCACTACCTTATTCATTGTGTTCTCCTTATTCTCTGGTGTGAACATTCTCTGATATGAACCACGGACTCATAATTCGTCGTCATAATTTTTCTTACCTCAGCTCAGCCAGTGCAAAAGGCTTCAAGCGGAGTCTGGCGCTGTACTCAACGAATGAGGATCAGACTGTCAGGGTCTTCACCCGGTGGCGAAATGTCACTCCGAACATCCAGTACCACCAGATTGAGACTAAAGAGCCTGTTGAGCAGACCATTCAATTCTGCCTGGTCACGCACCGAACCACTTATGACTGTTTCCCCGTTTTGGTGCGGCTGCACGGTGAAGCCGGCGAACCAATCCGACCAGTCGGGGCTTAAGTGACCGGCGATGCGAATCCGATAGTGCAACGGCGTGTGCATGGTATTTCCCATCGAAATTGGCGGTATGAACTCTTTTGATCCACGCCGGTTCAAGATTTAAGCGTGAATCTTTGCTCAAGTGAATCGCCCCATAGGGTAGTTGGTCACAGCATAGCTGTATGCCGGAGAGTCCTGGGTATACGAAAGGTGTATTGGCAGGGAGTATCTTTGGAGAGGAAGGGATCACGCACGAACAGGGTTTAAAACGTATCCGTCAATTCGCCTTGCAGCGACATTCTCGATGGAGTCAATCCATCAAGGCAATTTGGGGGTTAAATAATTAGAGGAGGCCCAACTGGCGCGCCTGTGCGACGGCCTGGGTGCGGCTGGCAACATGCAGCTTGCTAAGGAGATTACTGACATGCTTTTTGACGGTGGGTAAGGCGACTACCAACGTATCTGCGATGGTCTGGTTGGAGGCCCCCTGCGCCATCAGGCGCAACACATCCAGCTCGCGCGCGCTGATAGATTCGATCTGGGCAAACGGGACAAAGCCCGCCAGTTCCGTGGCCGAAAACGCATCCAGTAACCGGCCTGCATAGTCGGACTGCGGCTGGGCATGGCGCAGCAATTGGGCCATGAATGGGACTTCGTTCAGGAAGATACGCACATACCCCTCCGGCTCGGCCAGGTCCAACGCCCGCTGCAGGACAATCAGCGCGCCAGGTGTGTTTTGTTGGGCATGCAACGCCAATGCCTGGATAACCAGAATTTCAATCACACTCTTGCCACGGTTGGCGGCTTCGGCGGCAAGCAGCAAACGCGCCAGCAACCGCTCTGCTTCCGGGGCGCGCCCCCCGGCGAGCAAAACCCGGGCCAGTACCAGGGTCTCTGTTTCACGCAAATAGGAAGTCTCGACGTGGTTCCGGTCGGGATGCAGTTCTCGCGCACGGGCCCAGCTTTGAGCAACCGCCAGGTTCCCTTGCGTTAAGCGCAGGTGTGCCTGAACAGCTTCTCCGCGCAGGATTAGATGAGGGGCAAAACCCTTTTGCCGGGCCAGGTCCAGCCAATCAATCAGTGTGGCATTGGCAACATCCGGCGCACCCTGGGCTTGCTGGAGCCACGCCAGGGCGGTATAGCCCAGCGAAATGACCTCGGCTTCAATCGTGAATTCACCCTTGACCTGGGCAAACCCTTGCGCCAGATAACGTTCCGCGCCTTCCAGATCGTTCTGCTCGCGCAGGAGATCGCCCAGACCAAAATAATAGTAACTGTTGCCAAACATGAACTCGATCGCTTGGGGTTTCGATACCAAGCGCAGGACTTGTTCATAGGTGCGCCGAGCCTGGCGAAGCCGCCCCTGAAGCGTTTGGAGATAAGCCAGATTGGTGACACTATTTAGCCCGGCAAACGTGTTGCCTGTGGCGACAACACGTTCGATCATAGCGGCGGCCAACGCCTCGTCGGCAGGCGTGACAGTTCCGGTCAGACGATAGGCACGGGCATTGTTCAGCATGGCTACGGCCCGCAATTTGAGCGGCGCGGTTTCCACTTCCGGCAGATATGCCAATGCCTGTTGCGCAAACGCGATACAGGACGCCATATCGCCAATGATGCGGCTCAGGTCGGCGCGAATTGTCGCCACCTGGCCGCGCACAATCTGTGCCTGTTCCGCAGAGACACCGGCCACGATAGCTCGTTCAGCATCCTGTAAACGCTTTTCCGCAGCCACTGTCCGATTCATGAACATGAGTACTGCCGCGTGGTAAACATAGAGTGCCGGGCTAGTATGCATCAGGTCTTCAGGCAGTCTGTCCAACCAGGCAAGCACCGTTTGTATCTGCCCACTGAAGGCAATCGCGGGGCCGTGTTGTTCTATCAGCCGGGCGACCTGAACCATGTCGACTGCGTGCCAGGCCTCATTGATGGCTTCGGGGAAAAATTCATGCTCTTCATACCAGACACTTGCACGGCGATACCATTCCGACAATTGCTCCGGGTGAATCCGTTGTACCCGGCTACGAAGCACATCCGCAAACAGGTGATGATAGCGATACCAGCGGCGTTCATCATCCAGGGGCACCAAGAACAGATTCGCCCGCTCCAACTGCTCTAGCATGTCCTGTCCACTGTTCTGCCCGGTAACGGCGTTGCATAGAGAACCGCACAGGCGGTCCAAAAGGGCAGTTTGCAAAAGAAATTCCCGAGTAACCTGGGGCAGGTGTTCCAATACCTCATCGACCAGATAGTCTGTGATGTAATGATTGCTGCCTGCAAACGACGCAACAAAATCTGAGCTGTCGTTGCGTCCTTGCAACGACAGGGCTGCCAGCTGCAATCCGGCAATCCATCCTTCTGTACGCTCCTTCAGGGCCGCCAAATCCGGGGCAACCAGATTCAGCCCCATGGCGGTATTCAGAAAAAGAGCCGCTTCTTCAGTTGTAAATCGCAAATCTGCGGTGCGCAATTCGGCCATTTCGCGTCGAGTACGCCAGCGCGCCAGAGGCAACAGGGGATCGGCACGACTGGTAATTACCAGGTGAAGCGTGGACGGCATGTGATCGACCAGGAACGTTACTGCGGTATGAATTGCAGGCGTGGTGATGACATGGTAGTCGTCAAGCACAAGAATGATGGAATGGGGAATGTACGTTAGTTCATTGATGATAAGGGTCAATACTGCTTCCGGCGTAGGGGGCGGGAGGGATTGCAGCAGAGCTACCGCCGCGGTGCCCAGCTTTGGGAGTACGGTTTGAAGCGCCGCAATCACATACGAGAAAAAACGAACTGGATCGTTATCGCCTTCGTCCAGAGAAAGCCAGCAGAATTGCACATTGACCGTTGGGAAAGGATCGCTGTATACCCAATCGGCGACGAGGGTGGTTTTCCCGAATCCAGGGGGAGCGGAGACGAGGGTCAGCCGCGCGTGAAGGCCGGTACGCAGCCGGCTGATCAGGTGCGGGCGAGGAATCCGCGGGGGCTGTTGGCGACGGGTAGTAGTGCGCGGTGGGCTGTACAGCTTTGTGGTCAACAACATGGTTGACACGCATACGGGGTACGGTCGTAAAGCGTGTATCGAAATTTACGGTTGATGTGCATGTGTCACTTCCTGTGAGAACCAGTTTCTTGGGTCCATTATGGGAGGAAGCTTAATAGTACAAGTAATAGAAAGCAAATTAGTGCGTTACCAAAGCCCAATCGTGCAGCAAAACCTCTAAGAGCCGAGCATAGATAAGCGGATTATCAACCATCAGCACGACCTCGCGGTTGACCTTATGGCTGATCTCGCCGCCATTCAAGCTGCCCACTGCTGACCAAGTGACGCCATCCACGCGCGCTAATAACCATTTGGCATGAATACCGCCGCCTGTCGGGTTGCCAACCGCTCCAACGAGGTCAAGCCCCTCGGCAGTGGCAACCGTGGCTAGATATTCGACGGTAACTTGATTGCTGCGGTTGGCCTCTGGATCATCAAAGAGGCTGTCGAGCAGCACGCGCACTTTGGCTCCGCGCCGTGCCGCCTCAACGAGCAGTTGTAGGCGCGGGTTGGGGTCGGCAATGGGGTTGCTGTCGCCATCGCCCCAATGTTTATGTTCATAGAGCTGGACGAGATAAAGCTCATCTCCTGCCCCTGCCTGTTGGATCAAGGCATGGAGTCCGGCATCGATGCGTATACTATTCTCTGGCGCGGCAATGATTTGAAAGCTCATCATTCCACTGTCACTGAGGGATGCTGCAAAGGGGGATGCCTCTATGTCATAAAGGGGTGGCAGTGGCAAGCTAAAATCGGCTGGCGGATCCCCATATTGAGCATGGGTAGAGCCGTAAGGTTGAAGGTCGAGAAAACGGTCAGGTGCCCAATCTGTGGCAAAGAGCTTGACAAACTCGTCTACGACAGGCTGTGCATCAGTAAAGAGATAGGCTCCTCGTCGTCCCCCAACTGGCACAGGTGGTTGGGATGGAACTGGCATGGCATCTAGGCTAAAATTTTCAGTGCCGGTGAGAAGTTGTCGTCCATCGACAATGCCATATTTGGCATGGGTGTAGCGATAGCGCGGTTGCAGTCCACGCGGTGCATTCTCTTGGGCGGCAAGATAGCGTATATCGACACCCGCTTGCGCCATGAGTCGCACGCACCATCGTTGCAGATCGCTGATGCCACCAGGGGGGCCGCCTTCAAGCAACAGGCGCACAACCACGCCACGCTGGGCAGCATCGGCAATGATTTGCGCCAATTTGGGATGCTCAAAGGTGTAGAGACCGAGGTCGATACTCTGGGTTGCGCTTGTCAAGGTGGCGGCGATGGGAACGTAGAGTCCTTCAGGCGCAATGGCGACGGTGATGCTGGCGTTGGCACTGATGGTGGCGGGAAGCATTCTATCTTCGACACTCCACCCGCCCCAGCCTGGAAAGCGCACGCGTCGTCCCCAATTCAGATCCGCCAAATCACTAGCCCAATCGGTGGCAACGTCCTGGTCAATGGGCAAACCTGTGGCGGGCGCAAGCTTGCGTTGCCAGATCTGCCCTTGGCGCGCAATGGCTCCGCGATCATAGACCTGCACAGGCGTCCCCTCCCACCCCGCCACTGGCCCCACCCTATTGCCATAGAGCATGGTATCGATCACAAGACCGGCAGGGTTACGTAAGTGCATGGTTGCGCCACTGTTGGACAACGGTAGCGTCGTCCCTTCTAAATTGAGAATGGCGGGATCTGAATCAGTTGCCCACTCACAAGCGGGTAGCTCACCAAAGCTGATGCGAAAAAGGGCTGCTTGGGCCGTACACCAGAGACGCTCACCAGGGAGTAGCGTGGGCGCGCCATTGAGGGGAAAGGTTGCGCGCCGCCCGTTGACCTCCAGCGTCCATCCCGCTAACTCAATGGGCGTGCGGCTGGCATTCCAGAGCAAAATAGCCTCATCGCCTTCACCCGTCAGCGCACTATCAATGTGTGCGCCCGCAATTAAGAGGTTGCCCTGGGGCGGGGATCCGATCAAGGGTAGCCGCAGCGTATGAGATGGCTGGGCTTGCGCCGTAATCACAGCTAGGCTGGCACAAAGAAGCGCCAGGACGATACTCAGAATGGCAAGTGGCTGTCGCGACATGGTAAGGCTCCGGTGACGAGGTGGCAGTCACAGTCATAGCCCACGGTGGCGCGTTTTGTACACGCCATCAACAAAGGCAGAGTTTGCCAGCCAACGTCCCATCTGCTATACTATAACAGACTTCCGGGGCGTAGCGCAGCTTGGTAGCGCGCTTCAATGGGGTTGAAGAAGTCGGAGGTTCAAATCCTCTCGCCCCGACCATTGCAGGTGTAGGTAAGCCTGTTGCCCGAGAGAAAGCGTCTGCATCAACTACTTATGTGGTTGATGCAGGCGCTTTTTTGCTGTTCAACTAGCAGTTTACAAGTACTCGTGTAAAGTGAATAACTTCTGTATCTCAATAGATGCCTTGAATTTATGCGTGGTTACATGGCAAGGAGCAACAGAAGCTGCTATCCTTCTTATGGGCTGGCACATTTGCAGCAGACACAGCAGACATTAGTACCAATTATCCGTATTTTCTGTCTGAAAACTTAAGGAGATTCTATCTGTGCAACCACGTACTTTGCTTGATTTACTACGCCTTCCAAAAGTTCTTGTTCTGTGCCTACTTTTGGCGATCACAATGACCTTCACGGCTTGTGACGGAGGCGAGGCAGGTTTGGAAGGTGAGGGCATTGAAGAAGGCGTCGGTGGTGAAGAAGGTATTGATGAAGAAGACATTGAGGAAGAAGACTAGGGCGAAGAATTAATGGGTCGAGATGTACAGTTTGTCTCTTTGCCAGTCCTTGTAAAGTAGAAAAGTAGAGGCGAACACGGTCTTTCCTCTACTCTATGGCTAGACTTCATCATTGACCCGTTACAGATGTAGGTAAATTTGTACCAGAGCGAAAACGTCTGTACTAACCACGAGTGGGTTGGTATAGACGCTTCTTTTGTTGCCCTGAAACCCACTGGCGACTTCATCATCTGTATAAAACTGGCTCACGTCTTGGAAGACCTTTGATTATTGAAGCAGTGCCGCAATCGTAGTACCACCCCTTTCCCTCTGCCCGACAATTTTCGCAGAACAGAAAGTGTCTATCTTCTATAGCTCGTTCTTCAGACAGCCACTCTGAGGAATGAGCTATTTCTATCGGGTTGCACGCAATGAGTTGCACAAGGTGGACGCCTCGTGCAACTCATTGCGCGCCACACCCCTTATGCGCACGCGGCGTGTGGCTGATTGCTAACGTGAGACATAGACCCCATTTCGTGAGGCATCTGCCATATAGAACCCGTGTCACAATGTACACAGCAAACGCAGTCACGCCAACCTACTCACAGAAGGGCGGCGACAATTTCCAGACTTGGTACAATATTGGACTTTTGACAAAAATGGATATTGTGAGCGGTGTAAGAGACAATGCTACCAGAGAGAAACAAGTTCACAGAAGAACGACCGAGAATTAACTGGCAGTTTGGACAGATTCGAGTTGCGTCTCAAACCTCGAGTTAATTCGTTGCATTGTTCTTTTTCGCAATTCGTACCTCTGGTAGCACTGTCCGTCGCCTGAGTTTTGAAGCCTGATTTTGTCAAAAG
>JBBQIG010000141.1:0-10017 GCA_038324715.1 Anaerolineae bacterium
CAGTTTCTGATTCAACTCCCACAGCGCCGTTCGATTGCCGTCGAAGGTCAATCTGTCATCGCAGAACTACCCACTGCGACAGTACTAATCTAGAGCACAGAAACCGGATCTACATCAACGCGCCAACCAAAAGGAATCGTAAGCCTGCGTAGCACCGCAGCAGGATCATCAGTGAGGAGCAAAATCTGCCAGCGATAATAGCCGCGAAAGCGCGCAAAGAAAGCAGGCGCAGGCCCAATCAGCGAAGCATCCTCCGCCCCCAACCCCATCTCATGCAGCTGCGCACGAATGGCGGCAGTCATCCCCTCTGCCGCCGCTTGAGCCTTATCGCTCTTCTTCTCCCAATAGACCAAGCGCGCCATCCGACGTACAGGAGGATAATTATACTCTTGCCGGTAGCCCACTTCGCGTTGATAGAAGGCGATGTAATCATGCAGCGCCGCCGCTTGAATCACATAGTGGTCGGGTGTATAGCTTTGGATCACCACGCGCCCGCCATGACGGCTACGTCCAGCGCGACCCGCCACTTGGGTCAGCAATTGAAAAGTACGTTCGCCGCTGCGGAAATCAGGCAAGTACAAACCCACATCCGCAGCCACCACACCCACCAATGTCACCAGGGGCAGATCTAAACCCTTGGCAATCATCTGCGTCCCCACCAGCACATCGGCCTCATGGTTGGCAAACTGTTGAAGGATAAACTCGTGGCTACCTCTGCCCCGCGCTGTGTCCGCATCCCAGCGTAAAACTCGTGCATCCGGCGCAAATTCATGCACAAGATCCTCAATGCGCTGTGTACCCGAACCAAAATAACGAATTCGCTTGCTATTGCACTTCGGGCAAATCTCTGGAATCGGATAGCGCCGGTTGCAGTGGTGACAGATCAGCTGATGGGCGCGCTCATGATAGGTCAATGGCACATCACAAAGTGAGCACTCTTCCACAGCCCCACAGTCACGGCACATCACAAAGGTGCTGCTTCCGCGCCGGTTCAGGAAAAAGATCGCCTGCTGCCCTGCTTCCAGCGTAGAGCGAAGTTCTGCCTGGAGGCTGCGGCTTAGGATGCTGCGGTTCCCTGCGCGCAGTTCCAAGCGCATATCTACAATTTCGACGGGTGGCAATTCATTATAAGCAACTGTTTCAATGGGCAGATGTGCAAACTCGGCGGCAGGCGCAGCCCCGTGCCCCATCACACGACGTGGCATATTCAAGAGTGCCAAATCGCCTTGTTGTGCAGCATAATAGCTCTCCAAGCTGGGTGTGGCGCTGCCCAAAATAACCACCCCCCCCACCAACTCCGCTAGCTTGCGCGCCGTGGCACGAGCATCATAGAAAATCCTTTGGCTCCCCCACACCTCGGCATCTTGTTTGTAAGAGGCTTCATGCTCCTCATCCAACACAATCAGCCCCAAGCGAGTGAGGGGCGCAAAGAGCGCACTGCGCGGCCCAACCACCACATCAAATGCCCCCTCACGCACCTTGCGCCATACATCATAGCGTTCGCCCGTGCTCAAGCCGGAATGGACAACGGTCACTCGTCCAGGAAAGCGTCCAGCAAAGCGCGCAACCGTCTGCGGCGTCAGCGCAATCTCTGGCACCAAAACAATTGCTTGGCGGTTATTCGCCAATACTTCAGCAATGGCATGAAGATAAATTTCTGTTTTGCCACTACCCGTCACACCATGAACCAGAAAGCCAGCCGCCACGCCAGGACGCAGCACGCCTTTGGTCAGGCGCGCCGTCCCTTGTGTGCGCAGCTTCGACCACACGGCTGCCTGTTCACCCGTCAGTGAAGGCGGAGTGGTGACAGCGTAAATACGCCCCATCAGCGGGTCACGGAAGCGCGCTTGCTCATCGAGCGCCACCAAGCCAGCCACTTGCATACGCCGCAAATCTGCGAGAGTAACATCAACCTCGCCAGCCAAATCACTCTTCCAGATCGGGCCATCAACCGCCATCAACGCCTCGACGATCGGAACAAACTTCGCTGTCCCGCACATCACCCGCAATGCCTGTTGTGCTGCGGACTTTTCAGCAGAAAGCCGAATCTCTTCGCCGTTACGGCAGACCAAGCCCTTTTCAACCAACGCATTGAGGGCTAGAAGTGTTTTGGTGCGCCCCTGCCCAAGTGCCTCGACCAGGGTGTCAATCTCTGTCGTTTCCGCATCATGTTCAAGCAACCACGCCAAAAGCTGCGTTTGTGAAGTCTCGCGCGCCAGCTTTGCCAGTGCCGCATCCAGCGTCAGGCCATTGCCCAGCCAGCTTACCTGCCACTCACGTTTAGTACGCACGCTCGGTTTCTCATCACTTTTGGTCAGCAAACCAGGGGGCAGAAAGAGCTTGATTGCCTCGGACAGGGGTGCAACATACGCTTGCGCCATCCACTGAGCCAATTCAATCTGCACGGGTGTTAGCACGGGATCTTGGCGCGCCAAACGAAGCACGGCTTTGGTGGGCACAGGCGAAAAGTCCGCATAGCCCAGTACAAATCCTTGCACTTCACGCGAACCAAAAGGAACCCAGACCAAATGGCCTAGTTCCACCACTCCTTCAAGTTCAGGCGGCAGATGATAATGGTAACTTTGATAAGTCGCATCAGCTTGAGGGCTTGGCTCGCTTGTCGAATCCGACAGCTCGTCAAAAAACTCTGGTTCCGGCGGAGGCCCTTCCAATGCCTGGCGGCTAAAGGAGCGACGAATGGGGACGTTAACAATGACTTCGATTATGCGCATGAAGAAGAGGATACAATAAAATTGGCACAAAGCCACTAAACTTCATGCCATTAAACGGAGCAGACGCATACGGAGCAAACCCATAAAGAAATGCAAAAAGAGCCATTTCAGGTAGGGGTCAAAACTGAGCAGATCTAGTCGCGTGTGCCGTAAATCGACTCTTGGCTAAAACCAAAGGCAAAAGCGGCTATGGTTGGCACAATGGCGGCAGTGAGATTCTGTGAAGGATCGATGCCGACCAGGGCAAAGATCAGACCAAAGATCAGATAGCCCAGCGCGCCACCAGCTAACCCCATAATGGGCAGGATTAAGCCACGCAAGCCATATTTGCGATCAAAGAAGCTATGCTCACCGCGTGCGTGTGCGCGCATGGTATAAAGCGCGCCAATCGCCCCACCCAACGCGCCAGCAAAAACAGTGCCGGTAAAGGTCGCCCAGTGACGCAGAAGCAGAGTTCCTTGCGTCAGCCCCAACATATCTTCCATCTGAGTTTGGAATAAGAAACGCGCCATCACGACGACAGCACTCAACCCCAACCAAGCTAATAGATATACATGGAGCCGTTGACGATAAAGATCTGACCATTGGCGCGCTTGGTAAAGCCGCTGCACAATCGTCCGCACCTGTTGCATATAATATTCGACCTCTGCCGAGCGCATCGGATCGCTCTGAAGAATCGAATAGGCTTTATCCAAAAGGTGACGCGCCCGTTCACTCGTATCATTGCCAACTGGCAGGAGCACAGCAATCTCCCCGTGGAGATCAGAAATCTCCCGATGCAATGTATCCACATCTAACGTAGACATGCGCGGCAGCAAGGTAGAACGCTTCTTGCTGCTGCTGATGAACGACATAGCGTTGGTAAACTGCGAAGAGTCTTGGCGCACAGCACTATCTTGAACGGGTGTACGTTCTGGCGCAACATACTCTTCTAAAAAGGACGGTTCTTCAGGTTCACCTGGCGCTGCACTAAAATCTTGCCATTCCCACTTATCTGGTCCGGTTGCCCACTGCGTTTGCTGATCCACAGGTTGTGGTGTCACACGCGGGGGTGTGGACTGTTTGGGCAACGAGGCAACAGAGGCTTGTGGCGCAGGTGCCGGATAGACGCGTGGCGCAGCAGTTGATGGGTCTACAGGCTGAATGTTAGAGACTTGCTCGCGGCGAAACTGCTCATATTGCTGTTCTACAGAATAGAGCCGGTCGGTACGCGCGGCTTGGTCGCTACCGCTAGAAACGGGTAAGTTATCTTGCGGCGTGCGTAGCAATGATTGATCGGGAGCCGAAGCACGATCACGCGGCTCCGCGTCTAGTCGCTGCGGTTGCTCATTAAAGAATTGTCCCGAAGGTTGGCCCCGAAATTCATCTCGGGATTCATCCTGAAGTTGACGGGGCGCAGAACGTCCACGATCCCTAGGTTCGTCATCAAAACCATACCCCGCAGCCCCATCTTGATAGCCATTGCCAGCAATCGAAGTTGGCGGCGAAGGGCGCGTGGGTGCTGGATGTACAGATTCATTAAAGGCACGAGTAGACTCTGTGTGATCAGAGCGGATTTGGCTATCTAGTCGTGGGGCAGTAGGGCCATGCGAGCCAGGTTGTTGCGGCGCAACTTCATCTGTGCGGCCATTGCGTTCATAAGCAGTGGGCGTGCGCTCATTCCCGTTATGACCATCATAATGACCATTGCCATACTCACCAGCCCCACCATTGGCAAAGCCATTTCCGCTCTCAGAACCACGGCGGTAACCGTTACCAGTATGGGTGGGCGCATCATAAGCATTGCCACCATCACTATCATTAGTATACGGACTCTCATCCTGCCGGCGCGCCTCATGTTGACCACTCTCATACAAATGAGAGGCATAGTCATCGCGTGGGCTACGACCGCTATTCGTTCTAGTGCTATTGTGGCTCGTACTGTGGCTCGTATTGCCATTCGCAGGGGTGGACGGTGTGGGCGGACGCTGCACGATGGGCGCGTCAACACCCGTGAAGGTTCGCTTGCCATCTGCAGCCGAAACATCCACGCCCCCCATCATCATCTCATCCATCAGCAGATCAGCACGCCAGCGCAGGAGTTCTGGACTTTCCTCCACATGGCTACCATGGCGCGCCGAATTATAGTAAACGGGCTGTGCCGCCGGGTTACCTTGTGCTGTAGGGCGAGAGCCACCCTCCTGTTCAGAGGACTTGTACCCAGAGTCTACCGTCATGCGCCTGCTTCCTCCCAACCAAACCCGTCCCAACTAAACCCGATCGACTTCCATCGATCTCAACCAGTGATTGTAAATAATACCACAATTTAACCACAGCACCAAGCAAAAATTTGGATCCATCCCATGCGTTCACCCTTCTGCGCCTCATCACTCTCCAGCATAAAATGCGAAGACAACGGGCTTACAAAGAAGGGGTTATGTCACGTTGAAACTCTACCGAAACTCTCACTTGCATGTAGGTCTTATATGCAAAGGAACTTGTATAGAACATACACAACATGACGTCCAAATGAACCGTGCGGTATGCCAACAAAAAGGCCGAGAATCAACCTTATCTAGCGCAAAATCTAGCGTAAACGCAACCATACAAATGTAGTTGCCTCCAAATGTGAAACAAATGGCAGATCCCCTCGTAGCAAAGTAGTACGGATAAGGTATACGGATGGAGTCGTGAATAGAGTTACGGCTAGCGTTGAGGTCATACTGAAAAAGAACCTGTTTAAAAGAAAAATGTAGAATGAAAAGCCGAGAGCAGCCCATCAATTTGACACACAGGATTAGCCGCGCCTATAATCACGTTTTGAATACCGTTTTGAATATTCTAGTTGAACATTCTGAACTATTGCCGATTACACTGGTGACATAATTGTCGCTGGCTTATGCATGGGGACATGAAGAAGGGATTAGAACGATGCCAAAGAGGACATGGCAACCGAAGGTACGGAAACGCCTTAAGACTCACGGATTTCGTGTGCGTATGCGTACTCCTGGTGGACGCAATGTACTGAAGCGCCGTCGCGTAAAGGGACGTGCATCACTCGCCGTCAGATTGACAACGCGCAAGTCTATCCGAGACTAGTCGCTCATTTACTTAGTTTGTTTATTTGATTGAGTGACTGTTGAAGGTACTGTTTGTATTTGTAGTATTTGGCTGCGTACTGCCTATACATGTATTGCTTACAAGGGTACGCAGTACGAAAGATGTTAATTCTGCGTGAAACAACGCTTACGAGTTCGCAAAAATGAACGTTTCCAAGAGATACGTAAACTTGGGCGATCCTATACCAACGAACTCCTGGTTTTGTGTCTCCTACCCAACGGCCTACCGTACAGCCGTCTTGGCTTTTCGGTAAGCAGCCGAATTGGCAATGTTGTACACCGCAACCGAATCAAGCGCCGATTGCGTGAAGCGATGCGGCTGCGAATGGATACCATTAAAACGGGTTGGGACTTGGTGTTTATTGCCCGACATCCCATTCGCAGTGCGGAGTATCAGGACATGGATGCCGCCTGCGCCCGCCTCCTTCGGCGGGCGCATTTGTTCTGTACTGCAAACGAGGATAGTGTAAGCCGCCCTGCCGACACACAGCGGGGATGATGATGTACACTAAAGCACCAATGCAAAACATCTTGCTCGCACTCATTCGATTTTACCAACGCTTTATATCACCACTGCTGGGCAGCAATTGCCGGTATTACCCAACTTGTTCACACTATACCTATGAAGCAATTGAAAAGTACGGTGTGCGCAAAGGCGGGAGCATGGGTCTGCGGCGAATTATGCGCTGTCATCCCTTTCATCCAGGTGGGTTTGATCCAGTACCTTGAGCATTAATATGAGCATTAATATCTAAGCCTTAAACTGGGCACTTGAACTGTGGCTCGTAGCAGGGTCGGTTCACATTGATCGATTGTGGCGTGCAAATTGCGCTGTGAATTGATTCGTCTGCATCTATCCTTCTACGCTAGCCCAGTCTTATGAAGCCAGCCTTATGAAATTCGTGAATGACCGACCAACCTGCGCTCCTTGATTTCAAAATCAAATCGTGGTTGGCGTTTTGAGGAGACAAGACCAACGTGAGACAGAAAAAGCTCCTGGTGCTGCTGGTGATGATCATCGCCGCCTTTGCTTTAAGCGGTTGTGGTGTAAATCAAAGTGGTACCGATATTTCGACTACCCCCCCCGACGGCCTATGGCAGTCGCTGGTTGTGTGGCCTCTTGGAAAAGCCCTCATCTGGCTAGACGGTTGGCTGCAATCGGTGAATGTTCCCTATCACTGGGGCTTTGCCATTATCCTCTTTACGCTGATTGTTAAGATAGTCACCTTCCCACTGACTCTTTCACAAATGCGTGGAATGCAGGCGCAAAAAGACCTGCAACCGAAAATTCAAGAACTTCAAAAGAAGTACGGCAAGGATCGCGAAAAGATTTCCCAAGAGCAGATGAAGCTCTATCAGGAAGCGGGAGTCAACCCACTAAGTGGTTGTTTGCCTCTAATTGTCCAGATGCCAATTCTGTTTGGTCTCTACGCCGCATTGGTCGCCATTGGCCCCAATTTAGCCAACGCCAACTTCTTCTGGATTCCAGACTTGGGCTTTCCCAGCTATACACAGGGCATGGGCTGGCTCATGGATGCGTTCAATGCAGGCGATTATGGGTTACTTGTCTCCTACTTGATTCTACCCATCTTGCTTATGGTCTCTCAGTTTATCATGCAAAAGTGGATGACGCCCCCCATGCCCCAAGCGGCTGAAGGCAGCAACAATCCCACCGCTGGCATGACCAAACAATTGACCTACATGATGACCTTTATGTTTGGCTTCTTTACACTGCAAGTACCTGCTGGACTTACGTTATACTGGGTTACTAGCAACTTGTTGCAAATGCTCCAACAATGGGCCATTACCAATAACCGTTTTGGGCTGGGTCAACCTGCACCCAAGTTGGCTGTGGCAACCGCAACAGCTGGCAATGGTGGAAGCATCACAGGCAAAAGCACCAAAACAACAGTCACCACCCCCAAAGCCTTGCCTGAACCCAAAACGATTGATGGCGTTGCAACCACCTCTACAGTTGTGGAAGGTGCAGATACCAACGGCTCAACGGATAAAGCAACAGATAAAGCAAAAGAGACGCGCCGCCGCCGTGCGAAACGGAGATAACGACCAATGGCAGATACCGGACAAGAATTTACTGGGCGTAATGTAGATGAGGTTATTGCCGAAGGACTAGCCAAGCTAGGGCTACGCAACGACCAAGCTGAGATTGAAATCCTCAGCCGCGGCAGCCGCGGTATTTTTGGACTGGGCAGCGAACCAGCCCGTGTCCGTATCAGTCGTCGTGCACCTTCCACTGCTGCACCGGCACAAACACAGCAATCGGCTCCAACGGGTTCACCAACACCCGTTGTGTCGCCGCCGCCTGCAACACCCACAGTTCCAGAGGCAACGCCATCGCCGGTTGCAGAGCCTGCCCCTGTGCCTCATCCTTCACCGACTGAAGGAACTCGCGGGCGCGTGAGCAACCTGCTCAATGACGAGGCTGAGGACTATGACCAGCGCGACAGCAGTACCAAAGGCGAAGCCGAGCTAGTCAGCGACGAAGAACTCACGGCAATGGCCGTTGATATGCTACAACAATTGGTGCAGCATATGGGCTTCACAGCGCAAATCAACGCTGAATGGCACGAGGCCGACGACAATGGTGAGCGTTACTTGCTGTTGGATATTCATGGGCAAGAATTAAGCCCATTGATTGGTCGTCGTGGCGAAACCCTGGCAAGTATCCAATATTTGGTGCGGCTGATGATCAACCAACGCATCAAACGTTGGAAGAACATTGTGGTTGATGTAGAGCAATACAAAGAGCGCCGTGTCAATCAATTGACCCAGCTCGCCAAACGTATGGCCGATCAAGTCGCAGAATCAGGACGAGCCGTTTCACTGGAACCAATGCCCGCCAATGAGCGTCGCATTGTCCACCTTGCGCTGCGTGACCACCCTACGATCTATACCCAGAGTTCGGGTGAAGGCGAGCGTCGCAAGGTACACATCGTCGCCAGAGACGCCGACTAAATTGTCGATCTTGTACATTTATGCGCCCCGCCCCACTTGGGGTGGGGCGTTTCACTTTCTGGACGAGATTCCAGATGATTTCCCAAAGTACTTTGACCAAGGGGGGGAGACATGCTACAATCGCAGCCGGTACACAAAGGCCAAGAGCCACCCGATATTTTGCTCATTGGGCATGTAACATCGGATCTTGTCAGCGCAGATCGTAATAGTGATTCTCGACTGGGGGGGACAGTTAGCTTTGCAGCGATCACGGCTCTGCGCTTGGGACGTCGCCCAACAGTCATCACACGTGCGGCGGCGACCACGGACTTATCTGAGTTGCCAGCCGATTTAGATCTACATGTTCTGCCCTCACCCGTGACAACGACCTTTGCCAATCTCTATACCCAACAGGGTCGCATTCAGTATTGCTATGAGCAAGCGTTGCCCATCACTGCCGCCGACATTCCACAGGAATTCCGCCACCCGCGAGCAGTACTGCTAGGCCCACTGGTCAACGAGATTAGTGCCGACGTAGCGTCCATCTTTCACCAAGAGAGCTTTGTCGCCGCTGTACCCCAAGGTTGGATGCGGCAATGGGACGAGAGCGGACGTGTCTCCGCCAAGCCGTGGGAAAACTCCGACGCCATTTTGCCCCATCTCACAGTCTTGGTATTATCACTAGAAGACATTGACCAAGATTTGAGCCGCTTGGATCCCTGGTTTGCCCATGTAGGGCTTATCGTGTTGACCGAATATCGTGATGGCAGCACAATCTATCAGCGTCAAGCTGACGGCAGCATCTTCCAAATCAAGATTCCACCTCGCCCCGCCAACGAAGTTGATCCAACCGGCGCAGGTGATGTCTTTGCAACAGCATTTATTATTCGCTTGCAAGAGACACGTGACCCCTTGCAAGCCGCAAGGTTTGCCAACATCACGGCTTCCATCAGCGTAGAACATACTGGCGTCACCGGCATTCCCACACGGGCACAAGTATTAGACTACATGGCTGCCCACCCAGTGGAATATGCCGCTGTAACATACGACGTGATGTAATGTAGTGAGTGGGCTTAATCTCTGTGAGTCCAAAAGAAGTTAGGCCACAGAGAAGCCAGATGCAGCATATAAAAGCGAACCTGTAAGTGTTTGAATGTTTGAGACTGTGAGCATTGCTTAATTCATGACCGCACGTGTATACGTTTTTGCAAATCAAAAAGGCGGGGTCGCAA
>JBBQIG010000142.1:0-9940 GCA_038324715.1 Anaerolineae bacterium
CAGTCAACATCAACGGCTTCCTAGTCCACACACGCTAGCTCCACTAGATTGGCGTGCCTTTTCCACCGTGCTATACTCTTAAACTGGCTACCCTCGCTGGGGTAGCCGATTTTATTTAGACATGACAACTTAGACACGACAACCAAAGGAGATCAAATGCAACGACAGAAACAGAAGCTCGTCTGGCTAATCACACTCTTGGTGGCGCTGGTAATGGCTGGCTGTGCCACGCCTGCTACAAATGCCCCCACCTCATCCGCAACCACACCCGCCACAACAGAGGCAACAGAAGATACAGCGGCAAGCACCACAGAAAGTACCACAGAAAGCAGTACGGCAAATAGCAGCGAAGGCGAAAAGCCCCTGATTAAGCTGGCAGAAAATCCCTGGTCAGCGTCGGCGCTCAATGTTGCCGTGGCACGCATTTTGCTGGAAGAAGAGTTGGGCTATCCTGTAGAGGTCGTCACCATTGGCGAAAGCGCGCAATGGCCTGCCCTTGCCGCGGGTGATCTACATGCCAGCTTGGAAGTATGGCCCTCGGGACATGCTGACAATGTGGTTGAATATATAGACAATCAAGGATTAGTTGAGAACGGGGGTCTACTCGGCCCCGTTGGTAAGATCGGCTGGTACATCCCCACCTATTTGCTAGAAGAACATCCCGAACTAGCCACATGGGAAGGGTTCACAACACCAGAAGCCGCGGCGCTCTTTGCTACCGCAGAAACGGGTGACCAGGGACAGTTCCTCACCGGCGATCCAAGCTGGACGCAATATGAGGACGACATCATTTCCAACTTGGGGCTAGACTTCCAGATTGTGACCGCTGGGTCGGAAGAAGCAGTTTTGGCAGCATTGGATGCAGCCTATAGCCGCGAGGATCCAGTACTCTTCTACTTCTGGACGCCACATTCCATTCATGCTCAATATGAGTTGACCGAGGTGGAACTGCCGCCCTACAGCGATGAGTGTTATGCCACAGCCGAAAGTGACGGCATTGATTGTGACTATCCAGCCGATAACCTCTTCAAGATTTTCTGGAGTGGTTTAGTAGAGGCAGCACCAGAGGCTCACACGCTACTCTCGAATATGAATTACTCAACCGAAGACCAGATCGAGATGATTGCAGCCGTGGAGTTGGAAGGGATGAGCGTAGAAGACGCCGCCCGCCAATGGCTCGACGCCAACGAAGCAACCTGGCAAGCGTGGCTTCCAGAGTAGGCCCATGAGAGACAGCCTGCTAGCCTAAAATTTAAGGGGTGGGCAACGAAGATAGAACAGGTCATAAAAACAGGACAGCTTTGGCTGTCCTGTTTTTATGTGATTTATAAGGGAGCGATCTTAAAGCCGTGGCTTGGCTCGGAAGTGCAACGCACGTACAAGCCATCTTCCTCTGCCACAAAGTGCAACGGCGCGCCATCATCCACACAAGCACCCAATGTTGCCTGAGGATAGGTCAGCGCCAATTGAGCCAGAGCCAGTTGCGCCAGCATGCTATGATATTGCGCCACACTCGCCACCGGCGCTTCTGGTTGCGTTGCCATGCGCGACATGCTTGCAATCAATTTGCGGGCGGCAGCTTTCACTTCCTGTTCCATGCGTTCTCCCTCTGCATTCTCCCTCATTGAGTTTCTACAAGGCGGCTCTTAAATCGCCCAACTGCGTGACCATGCTTGCGTGATACGATCCAACACCATCGCCAAGATCACAATCACCAATCCGGCTTCCATGCCACGCCCTAGCTCACTCTTTGCCAACCCACTCACTGCTTCAAAGCCCAGCGCCCCACCACCCACCAGCCCGGCAATAATCACCATTGCCAACACCAGCATCACCGTCTGGTTTACGCCCAACATAATCGAAGGCATGGCAAGCGGCAGTTGCACCTTGATCAGTCGTTGCCAAGGGGAGGAGCCAAAAGCATCGGCAGCTTCAACCGCGGCGGGCGCTACGTGACGCAGCCCCAGGTCGGTCAGCCGGATCATCGGTGGCACAGCATAGAGCACCGAAGCAATCACCCCTGGAACTCGTCCCACATTAAAAAGCATAATCACTGGCACAAGATAAACAAAGACAGGAATCGTCTGCAATAAGTCTAGCACAGGCAGCAGCCAAGCACGTACTCGATCATAGTACGCAGCCCAAATCCCCAAGGGCAAGCCCAGCAAGAGCGCCAGGATAACCGCCACCAAAACCTGGCTCAATGTGTCCAACATAGCACTCCACAGCCCAAAGAAGCCAGTCAGCGCAATGGCAAGCGCACATACAACCCCCAACCGCAGCCCCGCCGCCATGTAACCAACCAAACCGATGCCAATCGCCACCACCAGCCACGGCGCACCCAATAACGCATCGCGCAGTGGGTTGAGTGCCGAGCGCACAAAGAAATCACTCATGGGGCCAGTACCAATCGGCAGTTCACCAATCTGATAGAGATTATCGCGCATCCACCGCACCGCTGCATCCACCGGCTCGCGCATTGAAAATTGCCACTCCGCAGGCCAAGCGGAGAGATCCACAACATACTTATTGAAAGCAAAGAGACCCAGCAGCAGCAAAACCACCCCAAGCCAGTAGGCATCGTTGGAGAGCCAGCGCGGCAAAAGGCGACGCTTGGGCGCGCCCACTGTGCCCTGCCCCGCCAACGTCTTTTGGCGCTCGTGATAAAAGCCCGCGCTAATGCGATCCAGCAGCACCGCCAGCATCACAATCGCCAGCCCAGCCTCCAACGCTTGGCCCACACGAAGCCGTTGCAGCGCCACCAATACCTCGCGCCCCAAACCGCCTGCGCCGATCAAAGCAGCAATCACCACCATGCTCAACGCCATCATAATCGTCTGGTTTACTCCCGCCAACACCGCGGGCAATGCCAGTGGCAGTTGCACCTTCCAAAGCTTTTGATAGGAGGTAGAGCCAAATGAATCAGCAGCCTCTACCGCCGTTACAGGCACTTGACGAATACCACTGGCAGTAAAACGAATGGCTGGCGGCAGTGCATAAATCACAGTTGCCACCACGCTGGGAACGCGCGCCACACCAAAGAAGAGCAAGACAGGAATTAAATAGACAAAGGCGGGCATGGTCTGCATGGCATCCAAGATAGGGCGCAAGATTGCATCAACGCGCGGGGAGCGTGCCGACCAAATCCCCAGCGGCAATCCAATTAAGAGTGTGAGTGCCACCGACGCACCCATCAGTGCCAGGGTTTGCAGACTCTGCTCCCAAAGCCCCACCGCCTGCATCCACGCCAGCGCACCCACGCTAAAGAGCGCCAAGCCCACTCCACGAGCGCGATAGGCAGTCAGCGCCACCGCCAAAAAGAAAACAGGCCACGGCACTGCCAGCAAGAATTGCTCAAAGAGCCGCAGAAACTGATCGATAAAGGTGCTAAAGGGCGCAAAGCCATAGACAAAGAGCGGATGAGTGGTGCGGTTGGAGATGACCCACCGCTCAATCTCATCAATGGGGCCGCGCAATCCAAGATTCCATTCTTCGGGAAAAGTATCCACACCCAAGAAGAAAGAGAGCGCCGTTGCTGCCAACAGAACGAGTATGGCAAGGATGCCACGGCGCGCCAACGTTTGTGACAACGTGCGCATGGCCTGAAAGGGGGCTGGACGACTCAACGTGGTCATGCGGGCAACCCTTGCAATCCTGGTGCGCCTCCATTTGGACTCAACGCCCACATAATCGCTTGGCGATCCACACAGCCCACCAAACGATCCTGTTCATCAACCACAGGCAAAACCTGATCCGTCGCCGCCAAAATCGGAATCATTTCATCCAACTTTGCAGAGAGCTTGGCAGAAACCAGCCCCGATACTGAGCCAGGAAAGTTGCCGATCTCCTCACCATTCAACGGGCGCATGATTGTGCGTGCGGTCAAAACCTTCGATTTCGGCACATCCTTGATAAATTCCGCCACATAGGCATCTGCCGGGTGCAGCACAATCTCTTCAGGAGTCCCCACCTGTACAAATGCGCCATCCTTCATAATCGCAATCCGGCTCCCCAGCTTAATCGCCTCGGCAAAATCGTGCGTGATGAAGATCGATGTTTTTGCCATGTGCAATTCCAAGCGCAACAGTTCATCCTGCATTTCACGGCGAATCACAGGGTCAAGCGCGCTAAATGGCTCATCAAAGAGTAAAATGGCAGGATCAACAGCCAATGCACGCGCCAGCCCCACCCGCTGTTGCATACCACCACTCAATTGCCCCGGGTAGTGATTTTCCCATCCACTCAGATTGACCAAGGACAAAACTTCACGCGCACGCGCATAGCGTTGCGTGCGCCCCATGCCTTGAATCTCTAATCCATAGGCGACATTATCAATCACGCGGCGGTGGGGAAAGAGGCCGAAATTCTGAAAGACCATGCTCATCTTATGACGGCGCATTTCGCGCAATTGTTGGCGGTTGGCATGAGCCATCTCCACGCCATCCACCCAAATCTGCCCAAATGTTGGCTCAATCAGTCGCGGCAGGCAGCGCAGCAATGTTGATTTGCCACTGCCGGAAAGCCCCATCACCACAAAACTTTCGCCTTCATACACATCAAATGAGACACCGCGCACAGCCACCACACTGCCTGTAGTCGCTAAAAGCTCATCCTTCGAAGGAACTCCATCGCCAGCGGGCTTGCTAGCATCTGCGGGTATCTTCCCCGCAGCCAGCAACCCCTTCACAGATTTGGAATGTGCGCCAAAGACCTTCCAAACATTGCGACAGGAGACTACTACCCTGGAGTCTACATGCGCCATTCCATTCATTCTATCGTTCCAATCTGCACAAAAGCATTCGTAGGAGCATACTGTACTCGACCGCATGGGCAAACGCAAACCGCCCGATGACATCCATCAGGCGGTTTATCTCAACCTCATGAACAGCACCATGAGCTATTATGCAACTTTTATCGAGTAAATGAATAGAGAGTTTCCTACAATAACAGCAAATCCATAGCCTATTGCCAAGGAAACAAAGGTCTCCTCGAGTTGGTTTGCCAATGCCCAAGTGTTGAGAAAAACAAAAATCGCAGTAATCAAAACATTCAAGAGCAGATTGAGCAAAACTGTTTTTCTCAAGTTGGTAGACTCCTTTAGCAAACAGGGCTAAAAATCGGGCAGCCCCAGCCTACGGGAAAACAACTATCACCAGAGTGAAACAACCCGCTCTTTACCTTCCTTAAGCTTCTCGCGATTGGAGCGTAAAGCAATGACGACAGATACCAGCGTAATGACCCCGTAAATCAGATAAGGCCAATAGGTACTCCAATCTTCTGCCACAGCAAGCATCAGGAAGATGCCAAAGGTGGCAGCGCCCACACCAAAGGTGGCAAGCGAAGCCATGCGGCTCCACCAAAAGAGCAAGATGCCAATCAGCCAGACCATGCCGCCAACGGGCGGATAGAGGGCCATGGTTGTGGCTGCGCCCGTAATGCCCCCTGCGCCCCCCTTAAATCCAAGCAAAAATGACCAGATATGCCCAACAACAGCCAAACCACCTGCCAGAGATTGAGCAAGGTGCAATGCTGTCTCACGCGCCACCGCTTCGTCAATGGTCATAGTTGCCGGTTCGGGGTTTACCAAGCGAAAGAGCCAGGAGATCAGCCAGATAGCAACGGCTCCCTTGAGCGCATCGCCCAATATCGTGGGGATGGCAGCCTTGAGTCCCGCCGCACGCCATGCATTTGTGCCACCCGTGCGCCCACTACCGACAGTACGAATATCCACCCCATAAAGCTGACAGACCCACAAGCCAACAGGAATCGAGCCGAGCAAATAACCAAGAATCGCCCCAAGTGGGGACATGAGCCAAAGCATCGTAGGGATAACCCTCTAAGCGCATCGCTTCGCTTGCTAGGACACACGCAGTAAATCACACCCCTTCCTTGGAGCTTTAAGCTCCGAGGAAGGTATCGACGGCTGGACTGTACAGACTGCGTATTCCTATTTTGATTAAATTAAGCTACTTCCAATTCTAACCGCATCCCAATACAGTCATTGACACGTATACTCATGCCATATGACATTTACAGCTAATATTCAGCAAACATCAAGGCGTTGTCGGGCGCGTCGTGGGCGCAATAACAGGAATGGAGGCAGAAACATCTGGACGCGGCAATTGCGATAGTTCCTCTTGCGTTGCGCCCTGAATATCGACCTCGGCACGTAACAACACGCCATCATCCATGTAAAAACTATTGATGTGGAGCGCACCAAATACCTGACTCCCCTTCAGCAGTTCCACACGTTCTGCGCGAATGACACCTCGAAAAATGCCACGGATGCTCACAGTCTTGGCAAAAATATCACACTGAACACGCGCCGACTCCGTCAGAATCACGTTAACGGGGGTTTCAATGCGTCCGCCATCAATGACCCCATCAATACGAATACTGGTATCACTACGTAAATCACCCGCAAAGGAAGCATGAGGGCCAATAATGACTTCAATGGCATCCGTTTCCGGTCGTTGCAATCGACCAAACATCAATCTCTCCTGACTTCTCTCCCGCACTTCTTTAACATTTCACACAGATTTTATGCACTGTGCATGTTTCAAGGTCGTTGAGGATTAATTTTCTAGAACTGTGGCGCTCAAACTGCTTGCTTTGGCCCACCGCCAAACTTACGCCAATACCAATCGCCCAGAAATGCTGGCTCCACGATAGATGCTCAAGATGATCTCTGCCAACATGGGTGCAATCGAGAGCACTTCGACCTTCGCATGACGCTTCTCCAATGGCACAGGCAGCGTGTTAGTCACTACCAGCTTTTCAATGCGCTCATCTTCATTCAGCCGCTTGAGCGCAGTAGGTAGCAGAACAGGATGCGTCACCGCAAAATAGGCTTTACCCTCTGCCCCTTCCTTATAGAGCGCATCAACCTGCTTGAGTACACTGCCGCCAGCCATAATGTCATCGATAATTATTGGACGTCTGCCCTGAATATCGCCTACGATATGCGTTGTCTCGGTTGCGCTAAAGCTAGAACGTCGCTTGTGCATAACCACCAGTGGCAAGTTGAGCAACTCGGCATATTTGCCCGCCATGCTCGCGCGCCCAACATCGGGGCTGACCACCGCTGCATTGCGAAATTCCGGCTTAAGAAAATATTCAGCCAACAACGGCAGCGCGCTCAACGGATCCACAGGGATATTGAAGAAGCCTTGAATAGCTCGGCTGTGAATGTCCACAAAGATGACCCGACGCGCCCCCTGCTGCTCCAACATATTTGCCACCACGCGCGCGCTAATCGATTCGCGCCCTTGTGCCATCCGCTCTTGGCGTGCATAGGGAAAATAGGGAATGACCACACTCACACTATGCGCGCTTGCACGACGTAACGCATCAAGATAGAGCAGTAGTTCCATCAGATTATCATTAACGGGTGCAGAACAGGGCTGGATGAGAAAGATATCCTGATCACGTACCACTTCATCCAACATCACATGAATTTCGGTATCGGGCAGATGGCGTGTAGTCGCCCGACCCAAATTGACATTGAGGATCGTAGCAATCTCATGTGCTAACTCTGGATGGGCAGAGCCTGTAAAAATCCGTAGCGGATGGTATGATTCCGTCATAGGGCATTTCTCTAGCACTATAAAAACAGGTGCAATCCGCTACCTGCGTGCGATCAAGGGAGCTAGCAATCGCTGGGAAAGCTTTCTTCAGATTCCACTCCTGTTGCGTTGCTCATTTTCATGTAGCCTTTGTGAAGTTGATCAAGTGCCACAGGATAAGATCCCACAGTGTAAGATCCAAAGTACCAGCAGCAGTACCAACAATATACATCTGTACCCTGCAATTGCATAGTGTAAATGGTATCACAGGAATGACTCGCAATAAAGATTGGACGCGACTGATGCAAAAACTGCTTGTAGCCACCCACAACCAAGGCAAAGCGCGTGAATATCGCGAACTACTTGCCGATCTTGATCTTGACGTAACCAACCTAGACGCGGTTGGCATTATCCATGATGTAGAAGAAACTGGCACCACCTTTGAAGAAAATGCCGTTCTCAAAGCGCGTGAATATGCCGCCATGAGTGGTCTGCTGACTTGGTCTGACGACAGTGGATTGGAAATTGATGCCCTGGATGGACGACCCGGTGTCTATTCCGCACGATACGGTGGTCCCGGTCTCACAGATCGCGATCGCATCTCAGTTGTACTCGATGAACTGCGCGCCTATCCGCGCGAGCAATGGACAGCGCGCTTTCGCTGCGTCGTTGCCCTCGTCATGCTCGATGGACAACTGTACACTGTTCAAGACACTCTTGAAGGCATAATCACTGACCAGCCCCAAGGGGAGCATGGCTTTGGCTATGACCCTATCTTTTATATACCAGAATACCAAGCAACCTTGGCGCAATTGGTACCAGAAATCAAAAATGAAATTAGCCATCGCGGCAAAGCCTCCCGCAGCGCCAAACAACTGTTGCATAAAGTGCTCGATCAAATGAATCAGTCTAATTTGTAAGGCGAAAAATACAACAAACGTCTATAACTGTCAGGATTCCGTTGACAGTCCGTCCAACTTCTCCTGTAAAACTATGATATTCTTCGGCATGCGGGATTCAGCTCTTCGGGGGAACATTCCAGCCGCAAGGCTAAGGGTGTGGGCTGAATCTCGTTACTTTTTGCAGAAACTCTCTGCACCTGATTCATAATCACTCTCACTTCACCTGGACTAGTTCCTGGGGGCAGGTCAGATCCCATTGACAACTTCCCATTGATTACTTCTTTGGCAAGGATGGCATCTTCGCCAGGTTGTTTAGTCAGATGCTAGAATGGACAAGGACTGGTCTTTGGTAGAAGCCTGGCAGAACCGGCCCTTAGCGGCAATTTATCCGATCATCTTTCTTGACGCCTTGAATCGGTTGGTGATCCGGTTTGCGGGCCGGTTGTCCGTCTGAAAGCTCGCGAACTGGTAGCGCATCTTGTTCGTGTGTAGTTTGTAATTTGGCATGAAGCAACGACTGTTTGACTCTACAGGAGGAAAGCCATGCGTGACGTTGCCGTTTCGGTCGATGGCCTGCCGATCCACTATGAAGTACAAGGACAAGGATTGCCGGCGCTCGTCTTTATCCATGGGTGGAGTTGCGATGATAGCTATTGGCAAAAACAGATGGATTACTTTGCCCCACACTACACTGTGGTTTCCATCAGCCTAGGAGGGCATGGTGATTCCGGCCTGAACCGAGATACTTGGACAATGAGTGCGTTTGGTCAAGATGTGGTGGCCGTCGTGGAGAAACTGGACCTGCATCAGGTCGTGCTCATTGGACACTCCATGGGCGGGACAGTCAGCGTCGAAGCGGCGCGGCGTTTGCCTGCGCAAGTGATTGGTTTAGTTGGGGTTGATACCTTCAAGAAACTTGGGCAAACACGCACAAAAGCTGAACTCGATGCACTTGCACCCTTCTACTCCGATTTTGTGTCGGCCACAAATGATTTTGTGCGTACAAGAATGTTCGTTCCAACTTCTGATATTGCGTTGGTAGAGACGATTGCCAACGACATGGCGGCAGCACCTCCCCGTGTAGCCAGGGGCGCAATGGAACAGTTATTTAGCCATGATGCCGAAGTACGGGCAGGTCTGCAAGCCCTGCAGGTGCCGATGGTGTTGATCAATTCTGATTTTGTCCCTACAGATAAGGAGACGGCTGAATCCTGTGGAATTACAGTCGAGTCGATGTCAGGCGTAGGCCATTTTGTCATGCTGGAAGATCCGGAGGCGTTCAATCACATTTTGGGGAACGCTGTGCAGAGGATACTTGCTGGAAGAACTGTGGAGTAAACGCATCTCTATAGACCAGAATGAGGATTTTGTTTACACAGGCTGTCTGACACTCTCACTTCACCTGGACTAGTTTGTAGGGGTAGATCATAAACTTTCCCCTCGCACAGAGAAACAGTAACTCCCAGGGTTTTC
>JBBQIG010000143.1:0-9925 GCA_038324715.1 Anaerolineae bacterium
AGTTATCCCAATTTTCTTGTTGGGCTTGGAGCGCGGTGCTATTATAATGGCGTGTGCTGTTGTTAGTGACTGTACTTTGCGACTTTGCGAGAACTGTAGCAGAATTTTGCAGTGAAAACTTGCAGGGAAGTATGGTCGTGACAATCTTGTCGCAACAATTCAGCCGCACCATCTAGTAGCAACGATGCATGTGTGCTTTGTTTGGAATGGGGATGTGGTTGCCGGACGCTTATGACAAATCGTGCGAAGGAAGTACCTGAATATTATACGTTGACACCGGATGTACCTACTAAGGGTGCCCCTGGGGATCCCCTTCTGGATACTCCAAACGTAGCCGACAGTGATATCGCCAACGACAGCGTGAGTGATACTTTAAGTGATAAAGAGTCACAGCCATCCATGAGTTGGATGTTGTTGCGTGAACTGGTAGAGACGGTTGTTCTTTCTCTTGTCATTTTTCTGCTCATCCGCCAGGTTGTGCAAAATTATCGGATTGAAAGTCATTCGATGGAGCCCAACTTCTATGAAGGGCAATTCATTTTGGTCAATAAATTAGCATTTCGGTTGGGTGCGCCAGAGCGGGGCGATGTGGTTGTATTTCATAATCCCAACAACGAAGAAGAAGATTATATAAAGCGAGTCATTGGCTTGCCTGGCGATAATTTGGAGATAAGTTCTGGAACAGTTTTTATTGATGGGGAGCCGTTGTCAGAGGAATATCCCATCAACGAGATTCCGGGCACGATACAATATGGCCCAACCGTGATCGAACCAGATCATTTATTTGTGATGGGCGACAATCGACCGCAGTCGCAGGATAGCCGCTACTTTGGTCAATTGTCGGAAGATTTGCTTGTCGGAAAAGCATGGGTTCGTGTATGGCCGTTCAACGAGTTTGGCATCATTCCACATTATGACCTTGAACCTAATGCTGCACCTGCCGGTGGATCATAGCACTTTGTAGCAAACGCATGTGCTTACTTGCCGGTGGTTAACGTTCAACGAGTGCAGTGAAGTAATTTGTTCAACCAAAAAAGGAAGATGCGAACTTGAGTAATTTATCAGAGCAAGAGTTAAACCAACTTGTGGGCAAGGCACTTCTCCGGGTGCAAAGTGCAGAGCCAGTGCAAGGTGCAGAGGATGCAGAGGGTAAGTTTGTGGACTCTGCGCCTAAATTGACGATGGCGGAAGCTGCACATTTGATTGACCATACGTTGTTGAAGCCAGAGGCTACAGAGGCGCAGGTTCGGCAACTTTGTCAGGAGGCAAAGCAATATGGCTTTGCGAGTGTCTGTGTGAATCCTACTTGGGTTGCTTTGAGTAAGACGTTGCTGGTGGACTCATTAGTCAAGGTCTGTAGTGTAGCTGGCTTTCCGCTGGGTGCAACGCTGCCAGAGGCTAAAGCTTTTGAGGCCGAACGTGCTGTGCATGCTGGCGCACATGAGATTGACATGGTGATTAATGTCGGGCGCTTGAAGAGTGGCGACCATCATGTGGTCTTTCAAGATGTGGCGGCGGTGGTTGCTGTGGCTCGGCGCTATGGTGCGTTGGTGAAAGCGATTATTGAAACTTCACTTTTGAGCGAAGAAGAGAAAGTTGCCGCTTGTGTCTTGGCCCAAGCGGCTGGTGTGGATTTTGTAAAGACCTCTACGGGTTTCAATGGTGGGGGAGCTACAGTCGCCGATGTTTCGTTGATGCGACGTGTTGTTGGGCCTACGCTGGGTGTGAAAGCATCGGGTGGCGTGCGGAGTGCCCATGACGTGCAACTGATGGTGGCTGCGGGCGCAACCCGCATCGGCGCAAGTGCTGGTGTTAAAATTATGGAAGAGTTTGCCGCTGGCTCCACCAATGGTCAGACGTCTTCTGGTAACGCAATAAAGGAATCATACTGATGTCCGAGCGGGTGCAAGATTTCGCCTTAATTATCGGACACGTTTGGCGTTGCAATGGCTGTCGTGAAGCACTTTTTGAAAAGCCAGAAGTGGTGTGGCTTGGATATAAGTTGAGCGACGAGCAGCGGGAACGTGTGCGTGCCCTGAGTGATGAATCCTTCCAGACGGTTTCAAAGCTCTCTGAAGCCACTGGATTGAACACAAAAGAGCTGGAGGTGGCGATTGAGCATCCGCGGGCACGTTTGCGTCATTTGGGAAGTGTTAAGGGCGACTACTATCAACGCTTAAACGGCAACAGTTAATTGCTTTCTTGCAAAGACAGATGGGCGTGTTCCATTGTGGGCGCGCCCATCTTTGTATCAACAAATTGTCTGGGCAATCTAGGCAAATAGCTGTTGTTTAATCAAAGAACTATACGGCAAACTTCATGAAGCAAATAATCCCTGGGTTGTGGGAAATTGATGAAATCGGGCAGAATGTTCATTGTTATCTTTGGGAGTGGAATCAGGGGTATACGCTGATTGATACGGGATTTCCGAAAGATGCGCGTGTGATCCTCGATGCCTTGAAACGTAATAAAGTGGCGCTGCATAGCATCCGGCGCATTATTGTCACACATGCAGATTTAGATCATAGTGGTGCTTTGGCACAAGTGAAACGGGCAACCCAAGCACAAGTGATCTGTCATGCGGTGGAAAGAGAGTACTTGGAGCATCCTCAACGCCGGACGACCTCGGCATGGTATATGCGTGTGCCCCTGCTCCTTGCTTCTGTGATGCCTACCTATCGTCCTCATGCCGTTGTGCCCGATGTCTTGGTTGTTGATGGGCAAGAACTTCCAGAAGGTTTTGTGGTGGTGCATACGCCAGGACATTCGCCGGGGCATATTTCCTTGCTGCACAAGGAACGACGTCTGTTGATTGCGGGTGACGCCTTATCAAACAGCGATGGCAGGTTACGCATCCCGATCAATGGGTTTACTTCTGATGGCGTTAATGCCCAGCGCAGTATTTGGAAACTTGCCAAACGCTATGGGGATGACTTTGAGACTGTGGTCTTTGGACATGGGCCGCCGCTCTTTAGTAATGGTGGCAAGCGCGTTAAGGGACTCGCCAGCGAACTTTTTTCCAGTGAAGTTTAGGCAAGGGGCTGGGGGATGAGTTGGCGTTGTCCGACATTGGCGCAAATTTGGATGGGGTCATAGGTTGGTGAATAGGGTGGGGCGTAAGAGAGATCGAGTAGAGAAACGTCTTCCAGAGTCATGCCTGCGCTGATGGCTGTAGCAATGATGTCGATGCGCTTATTGACACCGGCTTTGCCGATTAACTGCCCCCCCAAGATGCGTCCACCGCGCTTGTCGAAGACTAGTTTCACCGTGAGTATTTCCGCAGTGGGCCAATACCCTGCTTTGTCTTTGTTTTCAATCAGAGCACTGCCCACAAATTCTCCATCTAGCCCAAATAGAGCGGATTTACGTGCCTCGCGTTCGGTGAGACCTGTGATTGCCATTGTGTAGTCGAATGCCTTGACAACGGCAGTTCCCAGGATACCGGGCAAGCGTGACTCATCACCAATCATATTGCCTCCGGCAATGCGTCCGCCTTTGTTGGCGGAGGTTGCAAGAGGTATCCACACATTACTCCCCAAAACTAAATGATGATGTTCCACACAGTCGCCCGCGGCAAAGATATTTGTGTCGCTGGTCTGCATTTGGCGATCCACCCAAATTGCGCCCGTGTCACCAATGCGCAGCCCCGCGTTGGCTGCTAGTTCTGCATTGGGGCGCACGCCCACGGAAACCACCACTAAGTCAGCTTCGACTATCAGCTCTTGATCGGTTGTGACGGCTAATCTTCCCCCTTGTGTCGCAATGGCTTGGACTTGCGTTCCTGTGCGAAGTTGCACCTCTTGTTCACGCAGATGGGTCTCTATGGGTGTAATCAGTTCGGTGTCGTACATCTGCATGATCTGCGGCAGTGCTTCGATCACGTGGACTTCTAGATTGCGCTGGCGAAACGCCTCTGCCATCTCTACGCCGATGTAACCCCCACCAATGATTACACTTGTGCGTACTTCGTGTGCTTGCATATAGGCGTAGATCTGTTGGGCGTCTGCAAGGGTGCGTAGAGTGAATATGCCAGGGAGATCTAGACCAGGGATGGGAGGTTTAACGGCACGCGCACCCGTCGCAATTAAGAGCTTATCATAGGGTTGGCTAAAGGCTTCGCCAGTTTGCTGGTTAACCCCATGAACGATTTGTTGCGTGGGGTCTATTGACGTGACTTCATGGTGTATGCGTACGTCGATGCCGCGACGTTTGCGCGCAATTTGGGGTGTGAGCACGATTAACTCACGGTCAGACTCAACAATGCCGCCGATCCAGTAGGGCATTCCACATGCTGAGTAGCTTATATGGGGCGAACGCTCACAGACGATCACTTGGGCGTCGGGTTGTTCACGCTTGATCTTGCTGGCGGCACTCATTCCGGCGGCATCGCCACCGATGATGACAAATGGGTTACTCATCAAATTCCTTTCAGGGTAGGGCAACATCTTAAGAATAGCATGTTAACCTAAGAGTTTGCTTGGGTGTTGGTAGACAATTTTACCATCAAAGCATGTATAGAGAATCTCAGTGGCGGCAATTTCATCAACACGATTAGGGTCTTGTGCCAGCGCAAAGAGGTCGCGGTCGAGAACAATCAGGTCGGCGCGCTTGCCTGGGGAGAGGGAACCAATTGTGGCTTGCCAGCCCGCGGCTTCTGCTGCGCTTAGGGTATAGGCGCGGATAATTTCTTCAAGAGACAACGTTTCCTGGGGTTGCCAAGAAGATTGCGCGTCGTGTGGGCGGCGGCGAACGAGCGCAGCGTGTATGCCCAGGAAGGGATTGGGATCGGCGACGGGCGCATCGCTGCCAAATACGAGACGCACACCAGCCTCTAGGAGCAACCGGAAGGCGTAGGTTGTGCGGGCGCGCTCCCCCCAGTAGCGATCGGTTAGATCACGGTCATCGGTGAGGTGGATGGGTTGGACGCTGGCAGAGATGTTGAGTTGGGCTAAGCGCGGAATGTCTGCGCTGGCGATGGTTTGTACATGCTCAATACGGTGGGGGGTGGGTAATGGCGGTAGCTGGGGTGCAAGTTCTTCAAAGATGTCGAGAACGACACGGTTGGCGCGGTCGCCGATGGCATGTACGCTGATTGGGAAGCCTAGCTGCTGGGCTAGGTAAAACTCTGCCGTCATCTGTTCTGGTGGCGTTACACTGACGCCATAGTTTGCCTCTTCCGCAGCAGACTGGGGGACAAATGGCTCCAACATCCAGGCTGTGCGGCTGCCCAAACTGCCATCGGCAAAGACTTTGAGATGGCCCAAACGAAGATAGTCATTGCCAAAGCCGCTACGCAATCCCAGGGCTTTTAGAAAGGGCAGGTCATGGGCTGCGATGTTGCAGTTGAGACGCAGATGCAAGGCTTGTGCCTCATGCAGTTGGTTGTACACCGCGAGCATCTGCGGCCCTTCGTTGCCATCCTTCATGCGTTGGTCGTGGATGGCGGTGATGCCGAGGCGATGGAGTTTGGGGAATGCATTGCTGACGATTTCTGCCAGTTCAGCTTGGCTTAGGTTCGTGATGTGGGCTGTGACTAGCCCGATGGCGAGTTCGCGCAAGACGCCGGTGGGGTTTCCTGCTGCATCGCGATCAATTAGCCCGCCGGATGGGTTAGGCGTGGAACTGGTGATGCCTGCACGAGTAAGGGCAGCGTGGTTGGCAATGGCAATGTGCATGTCGCTGCGGTAGGCGATGGCTGGTTGACCTGGCTGAGTAACTTTGTCAAGATCATCTGCGGTAGGGAAGTCCGTTTCGCCCCACCAACTTTCATTCCATCCCTGAGAGACGATCCAACTATCGCTGGGGCGTGTAGCTGCATAGGTGGCAATTTGGTCCAGCATCTCTAATTTGCTGATGGCAGTGGCTAGGGGTGGGCGAGTCTGGTTGATCGACCACTCATAGAGATGGATATGGGCGTCACAGATGCCGGGTAGAACGAGTTGCCCTTGCAGGTCCATTTGCTTTGTATGGGAACCCGCCAGGTTGCGAATTGTGGCAGCGGAGCCGATGGCAATGATGGTCTGGCCGCGCATGGCAATGGCCTCTGCCCAAGGCTGTTTTGGTTCCATTGTGTAGATTCTTGCATTGTGGAGGATGAGGTCAGGTTGGGGATCAAGATGCAGAAGTTCGGCAGACATAGTTGTAGAACCCTTTTGAGTTTGGAATAGCACTAAAAGCTACTATACCAGATCGATTGTGATGTGAAAACAGAGCCGGTGCATTTGACAGGCGAGGTGGGAAATGATATGATTCCCGAGTCAACTTGGCGCCTCAACAGTGCCCGACAGAAATGTCAAAATCTGAGGAGGCGTGGTGTAGCGGTTAGCATATTGGCCTGTCAAGCCAAAGGTCGCGGGTTCAAATCCCGTCGTCTCCGCCACAGTTGAAGAAGGAGCCATCTACTTAGGTAGGTGGCTCTTTTTATTGGCTTTGTTGGCGCGGTATTTTGGGTTGTGAGGGTGGAATCTGTCGGTAATGCAAAAAGGTTTGGAGCGTGCTGTAGGCTTAGGTGGCACGATGTTGGGCGGGAGGATTGTGCAAGGTGTGGGGTAGGTGAAACAGAAGAAAGAACCTTCCTCGGAGCTTGAAGCTCCAAGGAAGGGATGGGAGATGTGGTGAGGAGAAGGGATATGCTATGGGGAGGGCTTGTTGTGATGCTGCGATCTACTGTAAGGCTTCTGCTTGGGCTGCGGCTTTTTCCATGCGGTCTGTGTCGGGTGCGCCCATGATGTTGTAGCCGCCATCAACATAGAGAATTTCGCCGGTGATTTGGCTTGCCCAGTCACTGAGGAGGAAACGCGCTGCATCGCCAATGTTCTCTTGGGTTACACCGCCCAAGGGAGCCACGGAGCTGACATAGCTGAGGCTCTTGCGGAAACCGCTGACACCGGAGGCTGCAAGTGTTTTGATGGGGCCAGCGCTGATGGCGTTGACGCGGATGCGATCTGGGCCAAGATCCCAGGCTAGGTAGCGAACGCTTGCTTCCAGGGCTGCCTTGGCAACGCCCATGACATTATAGTTGGGTGTTACTTTTTCCGCACCATAGTAGGTCAAGGTAAGGATGCTGCCGCCATTGGGCATGAGCGGTTTGGCACGCTTGGCAAGCGCCATGAGACTGTAGCAACTGATATCCATGGCAACACGAAAGCCATTGCGGCTGGTATCGCTAAAGCGTCCACTTAGTTCCTCGCTTGGGGCGTAGGCGACGGCATGAACCATGAAATCAATTGTGCCGAAATGGTCTTCTGCCTGCTTGAAGAGCGAGTCAATTGCTTCATCACTGGTAACGTCGCATTCGGCAACAAACTTGCTGCCGATGCTTTCCGCTAGTGGGTCAACCCGCTTTTTGAGGATTTCACCTGCATAGCTAAATCCTAGCTCTGCACCTTCTTCATGCAGCGCATTGGAGATGCCCCACGCAATTGAATTTTTGTTGGCAACGCCAAAGACAATGCCTTTTTTACCTGTAAATAAGCCCATGTTGCAGTTCCTCCACGGAAGTGTGGTATCTGAGTTGGGTAAGTGAAAATGAGTCGGTGCTGAACCTTGTTTTCACTACCATGTGGTCTTTTGGTGACCTAGGGGCTATACACTCGCCTGTTATGCCGCAATGTACTCTAAAAGAGGTGGCACAAATTGGAAAATAGTTCCCCCTAGTGCCCGATATGAAACCTTCAGAATGAACTTTCAGGACTTCATACCGAGCGTTATCAGCTCTCTATCGTTTAAAAACACTGCACCCCGCGAATGGTTTCGGCAGGTATAGAAATCTCCCAAGGGTGTTATTTGTGAGTTAAAGATTGTCAAACGTTTTTGTACGTTTTGTTACTTTACAAGCTGAAGTTAGTATGGTAATATCTAGCTTATGAACTGTCCGTTCATTGCGGTGCGGCCTAGCCGCTATCGGGGGAACCGCAATGGACGGCAGTTCTTTTTTATTGGGAAATTAACCGCAGAAACTTGCGCTTTCCTGCTTGCAATGTACGTTCGTGATTGGGCGCTGGCTCAATTGTCGAATCGATACCATTTACAACCTCTCCTTCCACGCGTACACCACCTTGTTCAACCAACCGACGACCTTCACTCTTGCTGCTGACAAGTTCAGCAGCGACCAGTATATCTATGATATTGGTTGGCGTGGTGAGATAGTAGGCTGGCGCGTCACTGGGGGCTTCGCCTTGATGCATACGCGCTGCGTCTTCGGCAGCTTTATTGGCTGCTTCGTCACCATGAAAAATACTCACGATTTCTTGTGCCAATTTGTGCTTGAATTCGCGCATGGAAAGTTGACCTGCGTCAACTGCTGCCAGCATTTCGTTGATTTGTGCGGTTGACCAGCGCGTGATCAATTCAGCATAGTTGCGCGTGGCACTGTCGGGCACGTTGAGCAGCTTGGTGAAGATGACGCCGGGTGGTTCGCTGATTCCGATGTAATTGCCTGTAGATTTGGACATGCGCTGAACGCCGTCTGTGCCGACCAGGATGCGCGAGGTCAGCACGATTTGCGGCTTCATGCCAAATGATTCCATGAGTTTACGCCCAGCCATTAAGTTGAATAACTGGTCAGTGCCACCCACCTGGACATCAGTTTCTAGTGCCACGGGATCATAGCCTTGCATGAGGGCGTAGAAGAACTCATGCAACCAGATGGCATCGCCATTGGCGTGGCGTTTGGCAAAGGCGTCACGCGCTAAAAACTGCTGCACTGTAAAGTTGCTGGCGAGCTGGATAACTTGCGTAAAGTCCAGTTTGGCTAGCCATTCATGGTTATAGCGTACTTTGGTGCGCGCTTTGTCGAGAACAATCCACGCCTGTTCGGCGTAGGTCTGGCCTTTTGCCGCAGCTTCTTCCAATGTCTGCTGGCGACGAACGCTCTCTCGGTCACTTGGATCCCCAATAATGCCTGTGAACGTGCCGATGAGGAATGTGACTTCATGGCCCAGATCTTGGAACTGGCGCAATTTGCGCATACTGATGGTATGGCCCAAATGAAGGTCGGGGGAAGATGGGTCATAGCCACAATAGACCTTGAGTGGACGTCCACTGTCATAGCTTTCTTGCAGCCGTTGGCGCAGTTCGCGTTCCATGTTGTTGTAGGTCAATTCGTCACCAAAATCGACGCCGCGCATTAGAATTTGCATTTGTTCGTCGACAGGCGGAAACTTTGCCATGATAGATCTCCCGTCCGCAGTAGCTTACTCGTTTAAAGAACGAAACTTTTGAATAGAATCCGTGTATAAGAAAAAGAGAACGCGTGGGCTACTGGTCCACGCGTTTGTATGTTGCTGAACCGCAACTGCATGATACTCGAAGTAGAATCGCTCGGTCAATCCTTTTCTGGTAAAAATTACATGCGAACTTAGATTTTCAGTGACTAAAGCAATTCAGCAGATTTACTCAGCAGGCGCTGCGCTCAGGACTCTGCCCGATTCGTTGACTTCAATCGTCCAGGAAGAACCTGGGGTGCAGCTTTGATATTCTGCAAATGAACGCGCTTGATAGGCATAGGTTGTGTCGTTTGCAGTAAAGAGACATTCGTACTTCTCGTTGCGGTCGCCTTCACGTAGACCTGTGGAGGTGAAGGCAGGCCAAATTGGGTTGAAGCCTGCCCCTTCTTCTGTGACGACATCAACAGGTTGCCATTCTCTCACTGTATACTGGCAACGTTGTTCGATGATTTGGTAGACACAATCTTGAACGACTTCAGCGATGCCATTGCCTTGATCGACAGCGTAGGGCGTGCCACAGACTTCGCGTGACGTAGCACCCGAACCGCTCACTGGCTCATCATCTACTTCGGCACGTATTTCTTCTGTGCAGGCTCCAACTTGTGCGTCGGCAGGGATCTCGTCTAGCCAACCTGTATATTAGAGTTGTTCCTTAATAAGCCAGGGAGAAATTCCAGAGGCCAGCGGAGATGGCAATG
>JBBQIG010000144.1:0-9883 GCA_038324715.1 Anaerolineae bacterium
TTTCTTGATGGAAAATCCTGACATCACCAAAGAAATTGATCGTAGGATTCGTGACAGTTTTGGGCTGCCGGTTAACTTTACGCCAGCCGCCGAGCAATCTGCCTTGATCGATGAAGCTGACACAGAAAAAGATGCCGCCACAACGGGCAAAGCCACCCGTGGCACAGCACGTCCTGCGTTGGATGATGCAGCCATTCAGTATGACAATGAGAGTGATGCACCCTCCTTGTTCAACGAAGCTGCTTAATTTCGATCCCTACTCCTCACACATATCTCCTTTTCCTTGGCCCGACAACGGGGGCTGTCATTTGACAGCCCCCGTTGTTGTTCTGCGTGTAAATATTTGCACACAAGTGCTTGTGCTGGAATTGTGTAGAACGAACGCTTGACGATGGCTGTTGTCCGTTGCGTAACTCTATGTTAGATTGCCTTTGCGCTACCCACGCCATCTCTAGGTTTCATCTTGCTTGAGCCGACATTTTCATTTGGGTTCATTCGACTCAACAACAATGGCCTTAAGTCAGGCGGTTTGTTCTAACTACCCAGAACACTAAATCCAGAGCACTCAATAAGGAGGAGTAGACGACATGGCGAAACAATTTGCCTATGTGGGTTCTTATACCCGCAACGCACCCGGTGGTTGGAGCTATCCACCCGACGCAAAGCAATCTGAAGGCATTATGGTCTATGAGGTTGACCCAAAGACGGGTGATTTCAAGCATGTGCAGACTGCTCCCAGCGAGAATCCTTCCTTTTTCGCTTTGCATCCCTCCCAGAAATATCTTTATGCTGTGAATGAGATTGACGATTATGAGGGGCGAACCAGTGGCTCGATCGAGGCGTTTGCCATTGACGATGCTACAGGCAAGCTCACACTGCTCAATCGCCAGCCGATCGGCACGATTCCCGCGCATCTAGCCGTTGATCCCACGGGCAACTATGTTGCGGTGGCGAACTACATGGGGGGCACATTCCAACTGTTACCCATTAACGAGGATGGCAGCCTTGAGCCAGTGAGTAGCACAATTCAGCAGCATGGCTCCGGTCTCACCAAGCGCCAATATGAGCCGCGCCCTCACTCGGTCACCTTTGATCCATCTGGCAAGTACATGGTTACGACCGATCTTGGCACCGACCAGGTTCAGGTCTTTCGCATTGAGGGCGACCAGTTGGTGGAAGTGGCTGGCACAAAGGTCGCGCCAGGTTCTGGGCCGCGTCATGTTGCCTTTCATCCCACCCGAGGGCTTGTCTATGTGCTGAACGAGATTGGAGCGACGATCAGCGTCTTTCCATTTGATGCAGAGAGTGGGCAACTGGGCGCTGAGATACAGACCATTAGCACCGTACCAGAGGATTTTCCTGAGAAGCGAAGCACCGCAGAGATCATGGTGCATCCAGCGGGCAACATCCTGTATAGCTCCAACCGCAAGAGTGCCGAGCATGCTGTGGCAGATGCAATTGTTTCATTTCGCATTGACAGTGAAAGTGGCAAGTTGCAGCTTATTGGGCACACTACAGAGGGAATTAAGATGCCACGCGGCTTTAGCTTGGACCCCACAGCCAAGTGGCTCTATGCCCTCAACCAAAAGGGTGATTCCATTGTGCGCTTTGAGGTTAACCCCGAAAGCGGTGCGTTGACCTCCACGGGCGTTGTCGCCGAGACGCCAGTTCCTGTAGCGATTGTCTTTAAGACAGAGTAGTAAAGACAGAGTAGGAAGACGAGATAAGGTGTAGCATTTCGTGCAGGGTTGTGCGTGCGCTCGATCCTGCACGAAGTGCTGCGGTAAGGATGTTGAACAAGTAGATTTAGTGTTGCCGAATTGCAGTCTCCCCATTGGTATTAACTTTTGAATACCTAATTTCCAAATACTGATTGTGCAATCCACTAGAAAATCTTCTTCTCTCCTGCACATGTGCCGCAATTACGTAGAGCAAACGCTTGAAAATGTCTATTGTTTGTTGCGTCACTTTGTGATAGATTGCGGTGGAGCTTCCCTTGCATTTGAACCACTGCATTCTAACCATTGCATTTGAAGATAATGACCCAACCGCCCGTGTAGACCGTTTTCGGATAACCGAATAGTGGTGTATTCCCATGCCTTAACGCCTAGTTTTGTGAACTAGGTATTGGCAAACGACCATGCAATCAGCTCCCATAGCAACAATTGGCTTCTGCCAATTGGCAAATTCATTTTCCCAGATGTTTTCAAGGAGGAACAGATGACGCGGAATCAGAGAATGTTGGAGATAGGTGGCATGTGGGCAAAAGCCCTCTCAAGACGCACCCTAGCTGCGTGCAGTTTGTTGCTTACTGTACTTGTGCTATCGGGCTGTACCTTGCAAATTACACCGGAGCCATCTGCAAGCGCGCCAGATGCGGAGGCGGGGGCAGAGGCGAGGCAGTTCGCCTATGTGGGTACCTACACGCGCAGCGCACCTGGCGGTTGGTCAGATGCAGCCGAAGCGACGCATCCTGAAGGGGTGGCGGTCTTTGAGGTTGACCCAGAGACAGGCGACATGACCCTGGTGCAGACAGTGGTCAGTGACAATCCTTCTTTTGTCGCCATTCATCCTTCGCAGGATTATCTCTATGTCACCAACGAAATTGCCGACTATGAAGGGGAAGAAGCGGGTTCCATTGAAGCCTATGCGATTGACGATGCCACAGGCGAGCTGACCTTGATCAACCGCCAGCCTATTGACACGATTCCGGCTCACTTAGCGGTTGATCCGACTGGCGAATATGTGGTGATTGCCAACTATGTGGGTAGCTCGTTCCAACTGCTACCGATTGCCGAAGATGGCTCTTTGGAAGAGGTGAGCAGCACAATCGAACAGACTGGTTCAGGCCCCAATGAGGGACGCCAAGAAGCGCCCCATCCTCACTCTGTGGTCTTTGATCCATCTGGTAACTACATTGCCACGGCTGATTTGGGCAATGATATGGTGCAGATCTTTGAAATTGAGGACGACCAGTTGGTGGAGGTGGATGCAACCACTGTGGAGCCTGGTTCTGGTCCACGTCATGTCGCCTTTGATCCAGACGGGGAATTCCTCTATGTCATTACCGAAATGACCGCCTCCATTGTGGTCTTGCCTTTTGATGCCGAAACTGGGCAGTTGGGCGAACAAATTCAGAGCATCAGCACGGTTTCGGAAGATTTCCCAGAAGAGAGGAGCACCGCTGAAATTATGGTGCATCCATCTGGCCTGTTCCTCTATGGCTCCAATCGCAAATTTGCAGAGCATCCCGAAGCAGATGCCATTGTGGGCTATAGCGTTGATGAGGAGACGGGCGAGTTGACCCTGATCGGTCATACTACCGAAGGCATTCAATTCCCGCGTGCCTTCAACTTTGACCCAACGGGTACTTGGCTCTATGCCCTCAACCAAAAGGGCGATACGATTGTGCAGTTTGAGATTGACCAGGAGAGTGGCGAGTTGACACCGACTGGGGTTGTTATCGAGACGCCAGTTCCTGTGTCGATTGTTTTTAAGACAGAGTAAACAGAGGTCGATAGCGTACGCTCTTGCGGTTTGCACCGCAAGCTTGTACAGACTATTTGCATAGAGTTGCATAGAGAAACTGGATAGAGAGAAGGGGTTGGGCAGGTGGTGCTGTCCAGCCCCTTTTTTGATTTACATTCTCTTTCAGGCACTGTTGATTTTGACGAAAATGCCCTTGGCATGAACAATTAGCGCGATGTCTGAATCAATGCAGGACCTACCAACACCAGCGCACGATTCGTCGCTGCCACAATCACCCTTCCGCTTTGAGCTACACAAAAGCAGTGGTGCTGCGCGCTTGGCTACTTTTCACACGCCACACGGCCCCATCCCCTTGCCTGTTTTTGCGCCGGTGGGAACCCAAGCCAATGTCAAAACTTTGGAGCCGCGCGATCTGAACGAGCTTAAAGCCAAGCTCATTCTTGCCAACACCTATCATCTCTATATGCGTCCCGGTCATGAACTGATCCAGCGCATGGGTGGGTTGCATCAGTTTATGGCATGGCAAGGGCCAATTCTCACCGACTCTGGTGGCTATCAGGTCTTTAGCTTGGCGCATCAACGCAAGCTTGATGAGAATGGCGTGACCTTTCGCAGCCATATTGATGGCAGCCTCCATCGCTTTACACCTGAACGGGTGATGGAGATTGAGCAGGCGTTGGGACCAGACATTGCGATGGTGCTGGACGAATGCCCTGATCCGCTTGATTATGATTACAACAAAATCGCCCTGGCGCGCACCCATCACTGGGCTGAACGTTGTAAGATTGCCCACTCGCGTCCCGACCAGGCGCTTTTTGGCATTGTGCAAGGGGGGGTCTTTCCCGACTTGCGCGAGGATAGCGCACGCTTTCTCAGCGAGCTAGATTTTTCGGGCTATGCCGTGGGTGGGTTGGCTGTGGGCGAGACCAAAGAGGAGATGTATGCTACGTTGGATGCCACCTGTCCAGCGCTGCCCACAGACAAGCCGCGTTATCTGATGGGGGTGGGTGCGCCTGAAGATATTCTGGAGGCAGTCTGCCGTGGTATTGATATGTTTGATTGTGTGTTGCCCACGCGTATTGCGCGCAACGCTGCACTCTTTACGCCAGATGGCAGAATCAACTTGCGCAATGCACAATATGCCGAGGATCCCCGTCCTGTGCAAGAAGATTGCGATTGTTACACCTGTCTAACCTTTAGCCGTGCCTATCTGCGCCATCTCTATAAAGCAGGTGAGCTAAGTGCCTTGCGGCTGGGAACCATTCACAACATACATTACCTGCTTGAGTTAATGCGCCAGATTCGTCAAGCCATTGCTGATGATCGCTTGGAAGATTTGCGCGCTGAATTTTACGCCCGCTATCGCATCCCCGATCAAGCCGTGCGCCACGAGCAGCGTGCCCGACGCAAAGCCGCCATTCTTAACCAATTTACGGGTGCAAAAGCCGTTGGTGGCTGACCAAGAGCACAAGAATAATAACTCCACGTAAGTTACTAGCGTATAAATTACCAGCGTATAGAGTTGCAATAACTCACCATAATAAATTCATCACCACAGTCAATCAATGGGGAAGCCCGTGTCTGAAATTTTGCGTGCAATTGTCCTGGGAATCGTCCAAGGAATTACTGAGTTTATGCCAATCAGCAGCAGTGGTCATCTCGTTATTGTGCCCTGGTTATTGGGTTGGCCTGATCAATCATTACTCCTTGACACTGTGCTGCATTGGGGTACATTGGTGTCCATCTTTGCTGTCTTTTGGCGTGATTTATGGGCTGTCTTTGTGGCAACATTGAAAAGTATTCCCAGTCGATGCTTGGACGATGCCAATGCACGGCTCGGCTGGTATATTGTAGTGGGCAGTATCCCGGCAGTCGTTTTAGGACTGCTTTTTAAGGATTCTTTTGAGGGGCTTTCGGGCAGCCCCCTTGCTGCTGGCTGGTTTTTGCTCGTTACTGCCGTGCTCTTGACGCTCAGCGAACAAATTGCCCAGCGTCGCCAGCCCACAGATAACCTCACGACCATGCGTTGGGCCCAAGCTATCCTCATCGGTTTTGCACAATCCCTTGCCCTGTTTCCTGGTGTTAGCCGGAGTGGTAGCACTATGGCCGCAGGGTTGAGTATGGGGCTGCGTCGAGAAGAAGCGGCACGTTTTAGCTTTTTGCTGGGCACACCCATCTTTTTTGGTGCGGCGCTTTTGTTGCTCGTGGAGGCGCTTGCCGAGGATGTTGCCGCTGTCAGCGTACAAGTTCCCGCCATGGTTGTGGGCGCGGTAGTCAGCGCCATTGTCGGCTATCTTGCCATCCGCGGCATGTTAGCTTATCTGCGTCGCCGCAGCCTCTATATTTTTGCTATTTATGCAGCGGTATTAGGAATCGTGGTGATAGGGATAAATTTAATTGGGGGGTAGCGCATGGAGTTTGAGGTGAAAGTCGCACCCTGCAATAAGGTCATTGCTTCGCTGCTCACATTGCTTCTTTTGCTTACGAGCTGCTCCGGCGCAGCCGTGGCAACTCCACGCCCCATCCTCATTACAATTGGGGGTGCAACCGCACTGCAACCAGTGCTTCAGGCATTGACCGCAGAGTATACATCGAGCCATCCCAACGTCCTTTTTACACTGCGCGGGGGTGGGAGCACGCTGGGTGAAGAGATGGCCCTGAGCCGGCGTGTTGACCTGGGAGCCAGTACGCTCCTTCCACCTAGTGAACCCACGTCTGCCCAGCGTCTGTTAGTGCGTACGCCCGTTGGGGTTGATGGTTTGGCGATTGTGGTACACAGCAGTAGTTCTGTGGAAGGGTTGACCTCTGACCAGTTGCGCAGGCTCTATTCGGGTGAAATTTTAGATTGGGCGGAGGTAGGGGGCGCGCCTGGGGAAGTGGTGTTGGTGAGCCGAGAGGATGGCAGTGGCTCGCGCACGCTCTTTGAAGATGAAATTATGCAAGATGAACCGGTTTCGCTCACTGCTGTGGTGATGCCCACAAGCCAAGATATGGTGGACTATATTGCCAAGACACCCAATACCATTGGGTATGTCTCGCGCGGCCTGGTGATGGCTCAAGCTGGAGGCGAGACTCCGGTTACGCCGACACCGCCTGGACTGGTTGCTGAAGTGACCCCTGTAACGACTACCGAAGTAATCACTGTGACGCGTACCCCGACGCCAGTTCCTGCCCTACGTGTACGTGTTCTCCCGATTGATGGCGTGTCGCCCACACTCAACGCCTTGCGCGACCGTAGCTATCCCCTCGTTCAACCCATGTATTTCCTGAGCCGCGGCCAAACTATTGGCGGTGTGCGTCAATTTGTTGATTTCGTTCTGAGTCCTGCCGGACAAGCCATTGTGAGGCGTTATCATTTGCCTGTGCGTTAGGTTGCGAGTAGTTTGGGGTGGGGAGTAGCGGTGGGTCGATCAGGGTAGGCCGATTAGGATGGGGAGGACCTTCCTTGGAACTCCAAGGAAGGAGTAGGAGTACGAGTAGGGGTTAGAGTTCTCCGCGGTGTTTCCAGAGCAAGAAGATAAAGAAGGGCGCGCCAACGAGGGCAATGACAATGCCTGCTGGGACTTCTATGGGCGCAAAGAGTGTGCGTCCAACAAAATCGGCAGCCAAGACCAACAGCCCGCCCAATACGCCTGTTACCACCAATGCTCCTTCATGCGCTGGCCCAACCAGTCGCCTTGCAATATGGGGCGCAATTAAGCCCACAAAGCCCAGCGCACCTACTTGGCTAATGGCCGCAGCCGTCAATCCCACACTTGCCAGCAGCAATAGACCACGCTGCAAGATCACGGGGACGCCAACACCTTGCGCAACTTCATCGCCCAGGTGGAGTGCATTAAGTTGACGTGAAGCCAGAAGCACCACGGGCACCAAGACCACGAACCAGGGGAGCAGTGCATAGAGATGCTCCCAACTGCGAGCATAGATGCTGCCTGTGAGCCAGTAGAGCGCACGCTGTAGCTGGTCGATCTCGGCGCGCAGCATCAGAATGGTTTGGAAGGCGCTCAGGGTCGCTCCCAAGCCGATGCCTACCAAAATCAAGCGCATCGGCGAATCTCCATGTCGCCACGCCAAGAGATAGATCACCAGTGCCACCCCGGTACCGCCCCCCAAAGCTGCCAGCGGCAGCGCGTTGGGACCTGCATTGGGCCAAAGCAAGATCATCATGACCGCGCCCATGCTAGCCCCCGCGGTGACGCCTGTAATGTCGGGCGAGGCGAGCGGGTTGCGCGTTAATGTCTGCATGACCGCGCCAGAGAGTGCCAACATGACGCCCACCACAAAGGCAACCACGGCGCGTGGTAAACGCAACGTGTTCACCACAAAATTGTAGTCTGCATTGGCACTATCAATATGTAGCACAGTTTTGATCACATCCAGCGGCGCAATTGGAAATTCGCCAGTCCCCACATTCCAGATCATCAGGAGCAGCGTAGCCAACAGTGTCATCAACAGCACCCAGGGCACACGTCGATCCACTTTGAACGACCATGCAGGTCGCTGGGCTTGTAGTGTGAGCCATGGCGCGCGCACAGGGGCAGCCGAGATATTTGATTCTGTTATTTGGGTCTTGGAATCGAGTGTAGAATTGGTCATCGTCTTTATCGCTTTAACCCTACCGCTTAACTTTCCACAAGACCAGGGCAATAAAAACTGGGCCGCCAATCAGGGCTGTCATTACGCCCACCGCCAACTCACTGGGGCGCGCAATGAGACGTCCGCCTACATCCGAGGCAACCAAAAAGCTTGCCCCTACCAACATCGAGTAAGGCAAGATCCAGCGGTAGTCTACACCCACAAAAAAGCGTACTACATGGGGAATCACCAGCCCCACAAAGCCAATTGGCCCCGCCAACGCCACCGCTATCCCTGCCAGCATCACCACTGCGATGGTGGAAAGTCCTTTGATCCACGCTACATTCTGCCCCAAACCAACCGCGACATCATCGCCAAGCGCCAAGGTGGTAATTTGGCGACCCAATGCCAGTGCCACCAGTAGCCCTGCAAATAAGTAGGGGGATGCTTGCAACACCAGCGTCATATCGCGCCCAGCCACGCTACCCACCAGCCAAAAACGGACTTCTTCGAGGGTACGCTCGTTAAAGAGTAGAATGGCTGTTGTAAACGAGGAGAGCAGCGCAGTCACGGCTGCCCCTGCAACGGTGAGCTTGAAGGGAGTTGGCCCTCCCCGTCCCAGCGAACCCAGCGCATAGACGCCAATGGCTGTGACACCCGCGCCCACAAAGGCATAGATGGCATAGGTGGAGAGCGAATTGATTTGCAGGAGCAACACGGCGGCTACCACTGCCAACGCTGCCCCCGCTTGAATGCCCAACAGTCCTGGATCGGCGAGGGGATTGCGCGTTAAGCCTTGCATCATGGCTCCCGCAGTGGCTAGCGCCGCCCCCACCAACGCCGCAGTTAGCGCGCGCGGTAACCGCAAAGTTTGAATGATCAGGTGGTTTGTGTCTGTAGAGTCAAAGGCGGTGATCGCTGCCCAAACAACACCCGGTTGTATATCTGCCGCGCCAAAGGCGATGCTTGCCAGCATACAAAGCAGGAGTAGCCCTATGCAAAAGGGGATGCCTCCCATCAGCAAGAGCCAAGCGCGATGGCCGCGGCTTGGGGTTCGCGGTGAAGAAGATCGCTGTGAGGATGAGAAGGTTGCTGTGGTCATGGGAATGGCGTTCCTATCCTTTAGGTTCTAATGGCGCGCTATTGGGTAGTCACGGCGTCAGGTAGCAAAGCACCCATCACAATGTCAACCAGCAAGCTCGCTGATAAAGGCCCCCCAAAGAGCCAGGTATCACCACCGAGGGGATAGGCGTGTCCATTTTTTACAAACTCCAAGTTTTCCCAAAGAGGCGTGACGGCTGATGTGGTGAAAACGTTGTCATCATCCTGCACCACATAGAAGAAGTTGAGATCACCCAATTCAGGCAGGGCTTCCACACTGACGGTGCTAAAGCCATAGGGCTGTGGTTCTTCGTCCCAGCCATTCTCCAACCCCAATTGTGTGACCACTTGCACTGCCAGGGCATTGTCGGTGAAAATACGGATTTGCGCCTGGTTATCGTTGGAGAAAGCTTGTGCGAGGATGAATTTCTCGCCTGCCCTGCCCGCTGCTTCCAACTGGGTGCGTGCTGTTACAAACTTGGCTTCTAGCGCGGCCAAGACCGCTTCGGCTTCGGCTTGACGTCCGAGCACGTCAGCAATGGTGGTAAAGGTATTGATCATCTCTTGATAGTGGGTACTATCGGTGGGATAGCTGTCAAAGACCAACGTGGGGGCGATGGTGCTCAACTCGTCATAGTTATCTTTTAAGCGAAAGGAAGGAACAATGATCAAGTCGGGTTCGAGTGTGGCGATTTTTTCCAAGTTTGGCTCTTGGCGA
>JBBQIG010000145.1:0-9792 GCA_038324715.1 Anaerolineae bacterium
TCTCTTTGCGGTCATCATAACTATCGTGAGGCCCCCGACCATACCATGCCAGATACTCTAAGCGCTCAGGCAGCGTAAGGGTCAATCCCACCCGTGGCAAGAAATCGGGTTGTGCGCCATTGCAGACCACGCGTAACTCGACAGCCACCCCACCATCTGCCTCAATCTTATAGCGCACCAGGTAGTCGAAGCGGCTTTCATTCGCAGGGCGCAGCATTGCACGCAGGGCTGATTCACTTTTATGTGCATGCAGTGCAAGCTCAGTTCGCACATCGACTGACACCGTAACATCATGACGCATATGCACGATTTGATGTAACACAGTGATCAGGTGAGCAACGCGTCCGTTGGCATCCAGTTCAGCCAATAAGCTATCCACCCGGCTCGCTTGATCGTTGCCGTTAAGCTGCTCATAAGTTACTCCCAGGGCTTGACTCAAGAGCCGCACATGTCCCTCATCGGCATAGAAGCCCAACATGCTACTTAACCGGCTTAAAATCTCTCGCCACCGCCCTTCCAATACTGCCGCAGAGTCAACCGCAGCAACAGCAGCCCCCCGCACCTCCACCTGTACACCGCCCGGCTCCTGAAAAATGCTAACCCCATCTGTCTGGTCGTCCAGGCGATCCAGCCCTAATTCGCGCCAACGCCTGGCAGCCTGTTGATCGCCCCATGTATTAGCATCGTTGTCAGTAGGCGCGCGCCATATCTGCAACTTTGGCCCGCTCTCAATCAAATTCTGTCCATCGTGCATCAAGCGCAAAAGCTGCCCCTGCTCCTTATCCACCACCACTTGCAAATCGCCTTGGCGCAATTTCACCTCTTCCGAGGTCTGATGCACTGTTACCAAGGGACCGTTACGCTGGATTGGCGCTGCATTCGCGCTGGACAATGCAAACTGGCTCCAGGCAATTTCATGACTAGCGTCAGCCCAAAGCGAAGCCGAAACCGTGCGAGCCCGCATTATCAACCAATAATCAGCTCCATGCTGCTGCGTAAAGCCATTCACAGGAATTCGCACCGTGGTCGTCTGTCCTGCTGGGGTCGTAAGGCGCGGCAAGGTGCCCCGTTGCACAAGGCAATTCTTTGCCACCCCGGTTGTGGTTGAAACAGGCCCAATTTCCCACACTTCCCAGACAATTTCAACGCCCCCCAGATCAAGCGTATGATAGCCATTCTTGATCGTTATCAGCCCAGGTTTCTTTGTCTCGGCTTGCCGAAACTGCACAGGTTCCAGCACTTTCTTATATTCCCACAGGGCCGGGTGCGGCGTGCGATCCGAGCCTAACAGACCATCTCCACAGAAATTGCCATCATTGGGAGAGTCACCAAAGTCGCCCCCATAGGCATAAAAAACTTCACCATCTGGCGTCTCTTGGCGAATCCCCTGATCGCGCCAATCCCAAAGAAAACCGCCTTGCAGACGGGGGTATGTCTCAATTGCATCCCAATACTCACGCAAGTTGCCCGTGCTATTGCCCATTGAATGTGCATATTCGCACATCACAATCGGACGTGTCTCCTTCGCATCTTGGGCCATCTCAATCAGGTGCGCTAGGGAGGGATACATAGGGCCGAGAATGTCAACAATGGGTGAATCTTCGGCAGGATTGTAATGAATTAAACGCGATGGGTCGCGGCGGCGTATCCAGTTGGACATCACATCATGGTTGCGTCCATAGCCCGACTCGTTGCCCAACGACCAGACAAGGATACTCGGATGGTTCTTATCACGCTCCACCATACGTACTGCTCGATCGACAAAGGCACTCTCCCAAATTGGGTCTTTGGTCAAGCGATCCCCAACGCCATGGGTCTCCAAATTGGCCTCATCATAAAGCAGCAGTCCAAAGGTATCGCACAACTCATACCAGCGCCGATCATTCGGATAATGTGAAGTACGCACGGCGTTGATGTTAACGCGCTTCATGCTCTTAATATCTTCAATCATCGATTCCAATGACATCACATGACCTGTCACCGGGTCATGCTCATTGCGATTCACCCCTCTAAACAAAATAGAGCGCCCATTGAGCAGAATCTCTCCCCTTTTGGATTCCACTTGGCGGAAACCGATACGACAGCCCACAACTTCCACCGTCTGCTCATTAGCATCCTCCAACGTCAGGATCGCTGTGTAGAGATAGGGGATCTCATCTGACCATTGACGGGGATGGGGTAGCCAGTGGCTTAATTCAACAATGGCTTCATGCCCCTGCGCCACATCAACATCTTGCCAAAGTGGTGCATCAAAAACAGGCTGTTCCTCTGCATCATATAACTGCACACACAAGCGATAATTGGTCGCCGAGTCACTGGTTGCACGCACATACCCCTGCACATGCAAGGTCGCGCTCACCTTGTCCGCATCCAACTCTGGACGCACCCAAAAATCACGCAAATGAATCGCTGGCGCAGACCAAAGCCAAACACTACGAAAAATTCCGCTCAAGCGCCACAGGTCTTGATCCTCCAGATACGAGCCATCTGACCAGCGTATCACCTGCACGGCCAACAGATTCTCGCCAGGTTGCAGATACTGCGTAACATTAAATTCGGCGGGGACACGGCTATCTTCGCTATAGCCCACCATTTGACCATTCACCCACAAATAGAAGGCCGAATCTACCCCCTCGAAATGCAGAAATGTCTGCCGTCCCCCCCACGCTTCCGGCACACTGAAAGTGCGACGATAGCAGCCCGTTGGGTTATTGTCCTGCGGTACTGCGGGCAAATTATCAATCGGGAAAGGATAAGCAATATTGGTGTAAATCGGGATATCATACTTGGGCTTGCCGTGGATAAACTCCTCTCCCAACATCTGCCAGTTGCTTGGCACCGGCACAAGATCCCATCCGCTGTCGTCATAGCCAACTTGGGGAAAATCGATAGGAGAAGCAGCCGGGTTGGGCACGCACACGAAGCGCCAATCCCCATCCAGCCGCCGCACAAAGGGTGATTTCTCCCAATCCAACACAAGCTCGCGCAGGGCTGCCTGTGCGCATTCTACATCGGCAAAGGGGACAAAAGTGGCGCGTGCGACTTCCTTATTACGCCCTGCCACCAGCGGATTGCACCAATCGGGTACAGGTATCTGCATCAAAAGTTCCTTGGATAACTTCATCAAAGCATCACTTACAACAAAATATCAACAAAAAAGCGCGCAGTCTTTGTGAACAGACACCACGCGCAACAGATCAGGTCAGAGTTCTACCCTATCCCACTTCAACCTCACTGGGGAAAGGTTTGGGTGTTCCTGCGGATGGCTCAGCCCCAGCCAACAAAGAAGGCCATAAAACAAAGCTCGCCACGCCCAATCCCACACCAAACCACAACGTGCAAAAACGAATCAACAGCGCAGCGGCAGTTGCTTCGGCGGTGGAAAGTGCCACAAGCTGTACTGTCAGCGCAACCAAGCTTCCTTCCATCCCACCCAAACCACCAGGCATGGCAACCGCCGCGCCAATCACGGTGCTAATGCAAAAAATAAAGACCGCCATCAGCATGGTTTCACCGCCAGCGGGCGCACCCAACCCAAGCAGCACAACGTAATAGGCAACGCCCTCGGCTCCCCAACAAATGGCACCAATCGTCAGTGACACCAACAAATTACGCAACCCAAAGACAATACGCGCACTCTCGTAAAAGGTGTGCAGTTCACGGGCGAATTTCTTCACCACAGGCAATCGCTCGCCCACCCCCAACGCCCAAAGTGCCAACGGGCGAACCTGCACCACCACAATGAAGACCACAAAGACAGCCAGAACCAGCCCCGCAACAAGCCGTGCCGTACTGTTGGGAAAGACAAAGAGTCCTGCCGCAGCCAGGATCAGCATTGCCATGCCGTCCAACATGCGCTCGCCCAAAATGACTGGCGCAGTGACACTCATCGGCGTACCCGCCACATTCCTCACCATGTAAGGCTTCAAGAACTCACCAGCCTTACCAGGAGTCATCACCATCAGCATCCCCACGCCAAAGGTGCGAACACTGTCGCGCCATTGAATGGAAGAGCCAAGCAGTCGAAGATACCAATGCCAGCGCAAACAGCGCCCGACATAGTTCACCAACGTCAACCCAATTACAGGCACAAGCCACAACCACGGAAAGCTTTGCAGCGCTGCACGAAGCGCTCCCCAGTCGCTATACAGAGCCAAACCAATGTAGATGAGAAGGGCAAAGACCAGAGAATACAGGAACTTTCGGCGTAGATCAGGACTCATAAAATGTTACTCGGCACTGTGATAGGTTAGGTCAGAAACTTCTGTCAGCCACTGAATACACGTTCAAAATCGATAGATCTTACCAGTAAATTCTATGGGTAAATGCCACGTAGTTGAATCGCCTCAGTGACACGCTCGATTGCAGTCACATAGGCTGCCATACGCAAGCTACACTGGCGTTGATTACTCGTGCGAATCACCACTTCCAGGTTGTCTAACAACTTCCGCTCCATCTGGCGGCGAACCTCGCCTTCATCCCAGAAAAAGGACTGCAAACTCTGCACCCACTCGAAATAGCTTACCACCACACCACCAGCGTTGCACAAGATGTCGGGAATGACGAGAATCCCCTTGCTCTCAAGGATTTCATCTGCCTCTGGCGTGGTAGGGCCGTTGGCTCCTTCCGCCACAACCGTGGCGCGAATGCGGTGTGCATTCTGTTTGGTCAATTGTCCTTCCATTGCCGCTGGAACCAGCACATCTACGTCTAATTCCAGCAACTCTGAATTGCTCACATCCTCAGCTTGGGCAAAGCCTACCACCGAGCCTGTTTCAGCTACGTGGCGGGTCAAAAGCCGCAAGTCTAAGCTGTTAGAGTTATAGATGCCGCCAAACTTATCACTCACCGCAACAACGCGCGCACCGCGCTCGTGCATGCTGCGTGCAGTCCAACTTCCCACATTCCCAAAGCCTTGGATCGCCACCGTCATATCTTCCAGCGAACGACCCAGACGCTGTCGCAGCACAGCGCGTGTTACATAGGTAACGCCTAGACCAGTGGCTGACTCACGCCCAACCGTACCGCCAATCGAGACCGGCTTGCCTGTAATGACCGCGGGAATAGAATAGCCATTGTGCATGGAATAAGTATCCATGATCCAGGCCATAATTTGAGCATTTGTACCCACATCAGGTGCAGGAATATCTCGCTCAGGGCCAATAAATAAGCTAATCTCCGTGGCATAGCGCCGCGTCAACTTCTCCAACTCGCGCTGGCTCAGTTCGCTAGGGTCAACAATAACGCCACCCTTTGCCCCACCATAAGGCAAATCCATCAAAGCACATTTCCAGGTCATCCACATGGCGAGCGCACGGCACTCGTCCAAGGTCACTCCTGGGTGATAGCGAATGCCACCCTTGGTTGGCCCTTTCGTCATATTATGGTGTACGCGATAGCCTTCAAAGATCCGCATGGTACCGTCGTCCATCTCCACAGGAAAATGCACAATCAGGTCTCGCTTGGGTACAGAGAGGTAGGCACGCATATCTTCTGGCAGTTGCATAAACTGTGCCACGCTCGCCAGTTGGTGTTGAGCAACCTCATAGGCACTGGCGTGGGGATGCTCATCAGGCTTCGGAGTAGTTGGCGCTTTGTTGGTGCTCACAGCCCTAGCATCCTGAACACGATTGGACTGAACACCAGCATCTTGATTACTGGCATCTTGAAGACTAGCACCTTGGGTACTGGTGCTAGTTGCAGCGTCACTAGTTACCGTATCGCTAGTCACATCATCACCATTTGTTCGTTGTTTTGCCATTATCTCCTCCTCATTGAGTCGATCGATTGCTGTTGAAATTCTTGCTTATAAGTCTGCATGCGGCATCACTGATACTCGCCACTCACACTAAGGAGCTACAAGTACCTTGAGTATGCCGCGCTGCCCAGCTTTTTCTATTGCAGCCATGCCATCTTCGAGTTGATAGCGGGCATGGATCATTGGCAATACATGCACTTGCCCACTTGCCAACAGATGCAAGGCAGGGGCAAAAGGGCCACAGCGGCTTCCCACCACTGTCACTTCATCCACCACCAAATGATTCACATCTACAGGGGGTTGTTCACCTGCAAACGTACTCTTTAAGACAAGCGTTCCCCCAGGCCGTACAAGCGAGCGCGAGGCAGCAAAACCACCCGCAGAACCCGTTGCTTCAACAACAACATCTGCAGGCTCTGCCATTAAAACTGCCCTTGTCTGAGTCGTCTCGACCACTGTCTTGCATCGAAGCCACTCCTCAAGCAGGCCAAGATGAGCAGGATGATGACCTAGAACCGTCAGATCGCAGCCAGTCAATGCCACCACTTGAGCGATCAAAAGCCCCATGCGACCATCACCGACCACAAAGAGACGCGTGCTAGGTGTTATATGCACTTGCTCTAATATTTCAAGCGCCGCCGCTAACGGCTCGACAAATACTGCCTGATCATCGCTTAGATCATCCGGCACTTCGTGCAAGTTTGCCACAGGCAACGTCATAAACTCCGCCAGCGCACCATCCTTGTCAGCAATTCCCAAGCATTGGCGATGAGAACAATGCTTGTTCAATCCACGCATGCAGAGATAGCAATGACCACAACCAATATTGATCTCACCCACAACACGTTTGCCAACCCACGCCGCTGCACCAGGGGCAGAGACTACTTCGCCCACAAACTCATGTCCCAGCACACCGCGCAAGCCCCCCTTGTAGCCTTCTACAAGCGCTAGGTCTGTTGCACAAATCCCGACCAAGTGAACACGGATGAGCGCTTCACCAGGTTGAGGGACGGGGCAAGGATAGCTCGAATCAATCGTAAGACCGAGGTCTGTTAAGAGCAAAGCGCGCATAGTCATGTAAATTAAAGTCCACTTGTCGCCCAGGTAAGGCAACTCTAAAGTCAATATAACCACAGCTTCTGTCACCGTGACAGTTACGAGCCATACATAGGGCGTACCCGCTACTAAACATCTGCCAATAAAATCGGCGGCGAAGTCTATGCCTCGCCGCCAAGGAATGCATTTAGTTATACGCGTAACCGAGAAGACCCAAAAAGTTACGCCGTAACTGCCCGATCGCTCACCATCGGCGTTGAACTACTGCCATTGCCGAGCCATGAACGTTCTTCCCATGCAACCAACAACGGAGCTGCATTGAAAATTGAGCTATAGGTTCCCGAAATCATACCCACGAGCATAATCGCCATGAACTGCTGAAGACTTTCACCGCCAAAGAGTAGAACCGCAACAATCACGAGGAAAACCGTGATCTGTGTACCAATCGACCGGCTCATTGTCTCCCATAAACTGCGGTTGGTGACCGTAGCAAACTCTTCGCCTCGGAATTTTCGGATATCCTCACGAATACGGTCAAAGACCACAATTGTATCGTGAACACTAAATCCGATGACGGTTAAAATGGCAGTAAGAAAAAGCGCATCGACTTCCCATCCAGAAATGAAGTGCATAACCCCCACAAATGAAATGGTCACCAAAGTATCATGCACTAACGCAATGACAGCACAGGTTCCATAACGGAAGGGGTGGGGAACTTGACGGAAAGCCCACGCAATATAAAGCAAAATACCCAGCGAGGTAATCACCACAGCCCCAAGAGCAGCGCGGCTGACTTCACTACCAATGGCTGGGCCGATACTTCGATAGGAACGCTCCTCAATTGCGCCAAACAGAGAGGTCAGTGCGTCAGCCAAACCTTCCTTCTCTTCAACACTAATTTCTTTGAGCTTGACCTGAATGGTCTGCCCATCATCTACCGTAAATACCGTAGTATCACCATATTCAGCATCCACAAACACTTGGCGCACTTCAGCAGGTGCCACCTCTTGCGCAAAGCGCATTTCCCACAAAGTACCACCTGTGTAGTCAATGCTCAATGGAAGAATTGTGCCATAAGTCGCCAAGGAATAGCCCATAAAGAAGATTCCAGGCACGATCAGTATCAACGAAATAACATACCACCACAGGCGTCGCCCAACAATATCATACATAACCAAAGACTTCCTTATTCTGGTCCAACTGCTCTGGCCCAAAGAATTAACAGTGAAAAATCAACAGAAAAAGAGTTAATTTAGTGCAAAAGCCCACGTCTATGGGCCGAGTCGTTTACTTAATACCCCATTAACGCGCGTGCTTGCAACAACTTTTGCCCGCCAGAGGAGAGGAATGCACGCATAAAGGTACGCGAGATGGTCACGGCAGTAAACATGGAAAGCAGCACACCAATGGCGAGGGTAATAGCAAATCCCTTCACCGGGCTAGCACCGAATGTATTTCCAAACCAGTAAAGCACTGCACAGCTAATCAATGTAGAAAAATTCCCATCACGAATGGCTAACCAGGCACGGCTAAAGCCTGCCTCGACCGCCAAGCGCAACGTACGCCCATTCCGCAGTTCTTCTTTCATGTGCTCAAAGATCAGAATGTTTGCATCCGTCGCCATACCCACAGAAAGGATAAAACCAGCAATACCTGGCAAGGTAAGCGTCACAGGAATCAACTTAAAAACAGCCAAGTTGAGCAACACATAAATCACCAGGGCCACATTTGCCAACATACCCGGCAATCGATACATCATCAACATAAAGAGCAAGACCGCACCGATACCCAACAGACCAGCACGCAGGCTACTATCGACCGAATCTTGGCCAAGGCTTGCACCAATCGTGCGTATGTCTACCACCCGCAAAGGCACTGGCAATGCCCCATAACGCATTTGCACACCGAGCGATTCAGCCTCTTCTTGGCTAAACTGACCACTAATCACACCAGAGTCACGAATGGCTGCGTTAATTGTCGGGGCCGAAAGCACTCGGCCATCCAACACAATTGCCATTGGCTCCCCGATGTGTGTATTTGTATATTCATAGAACTGATCACTGCCAGGGCCAGTCAACTCAAAACTGATCTGCCATTGCCCAAACTGATCTTGGAGTGCGATTGCGTTACGCAACACATCTCCCGTCATCGCTGTCTGAAAAACCTGCCCAGGATAGGGAATGTTCTCTGGCGTTGCATTACCAGCCGCAATCTCAGCCTGTAACTCATCCGCAACAGTAGGATGATTCGTGGTATTGATCACCATCCCTTGAATGAGCGGTGCCCCTGCCGGGTCAACAAATTCCAACTGACCTGTCGAGCGCAATGTCTCGACAGCCTGTTCCGGGTTATCTACACCTGGCAGTTCTACAATTAAGCGGTCAGTGCCTTGGGCTTGAACCACGGCTTCACTGACGCCCAAGCCATTGACACGATTTTCTACAATCGTCTTGGCAGCATCCATGGCTCCTTCAGCCGGTTCTTGGCCTTCAGGCAAATCTGCTTCCAGCAAAACTTGCGTGCCGCCTTGCAGATCTAACCCTAGCTTGAAATCCTTGAGGTCACGCGGGTTCTCACTACCCAAACTAAAAGCTCGTTCCACCCACACAGGGTGATCAATGGGCAATACGATATACAGCGCTACCGCCGCAAGCAATAAAACCAATACTAGCGATACAATGCTATTATTATTCCGCATACAAGTTTCTACCTCGATTTACGATATACCGCCATTGCTCGTCTGATTGAACTCAGATAGAACGCAAACTAAATTCAAAAAGACGAATATGCAGGGAATTGGGGTGCATGGCACGAACAGAATGACTTCGACAAGGCATACTGCTCAGTCATGGGCCAGCCGGACCAAAGCCTTGTTAAAACCTAAGTTACGGGTAACCAAAATTGGTGAACAAGGCCAAACCGTTTCATTATAGGTTGGGCGCGATCCACTGTCAAATTACTTGAACCAGATTACCTAG
>JBBQIG010000146.1:0-9745 GCA_038324715.1 Anaerolineae bacterium
GACCAAGGTATAGGTAAGGCGTTGTCCTGCTGTCACCGAAATGGCCGCGCTCTTGGTCACACGCACATCAGCCCGTTGAGGAACAATATCCACACTGGCAGTGCTGTCGGCAAGCCCCCCCGCCGGTTCTGGTTGGCTACCGCCCGCAGTCGCACTATTGGTTACAGTTGTTCCCCCCAAACCCTCTAAGGCATGGGCAACAAGCGTGAGCGTACGCTCTTGCCCCACAGCCAACGTACCCACTGTCCATAGTCCATTCAAACTGCTGTAGCTGCCCTGGCTGGCGCTTGCACTTATAAAGAACATACCCGCAGGCAACGTGTCGGTCACAACCACAGCATACGCTCGGCTTGGGCCATCATTGCGTACCTTGACCGTGTACGTAATATTTTCCAGCACATCCGGCGTCGCTTTGTTGACCGCCTTGGTAGTCACCAAATCAGCCAAAATTGTCACCGTGTTCGTGACAGGTGGCGTCACATCGTTGGCGCTGTTGGGGTCGCGACGGGCTGAGAAGACGCGTGCGGTGTTTGTAATCGTGCCAGCAGGAGCAATGCTATTGACCAACCCCACAAGGTTAAGGCTGCGGCTTTGGCCCACCAAAACGCTGCCACTGAGCGCACAGGTCACAATCTGACCACCACCGCTGGGAGTACAGGTTGTGCCAGCCGGGGAGACATTGCGTACATAAGCGACATTGAGCGGCATGGTGTCAATCAGACTAACACCCGTTGTGTCCGCAAAGCCATTGTTTGTCACAACAATTGTATAGGTAATTTCGCGCCCTGCCACCACATTGCCGCTGGGCGACGCTACCTTGCCAATGCTCATATCCGCAGCGCGGTCGACAATGGTGGAAGTGGTTGCCGTGTTATTCGTCAAACTACTCTCTTGCGTCAGCGAACTCACTGTGGCGACATTCACGAAGGAGTCTGGCGCAGAAGCCTTGGCTCTGATTTTAATCTGGATATTCGTGACACTGCCTGCCGCGAGATTACCCAATTGGCAAAGCACCTCAGTGTCGTCAGCAGTGGTCGGACAAAGTGCACCTGCGCCCCCACCAGAAATGAGCGCAGCAGAGACAAATGTAGCTCCAGTAGGTAACGTATCCTTGAATGAAGCACTGCGCGCCTGTGAAGGCCCGGCATTGCGGATCACAATGTTGTAGGTAAGTATTTCCGACGAACCTGCCAAGATGGTGTTCGTGTCGGGCGTTACGACAATGGACAGGTCTGCTGCTTCAAAGATTGTCGTGCGAAATTCGCCAGTGGTGTTATCTTCGGGGCGGGCGTCAATACTGTTGGCCTTCACATCAATACGATTTACAATATCGCCAAGCCCCGCATTGCTGGGGATATCATAGCCAATCGTAAAAGTGCGGCTGGCATTCAGCGCAATATCTCCCAAACTACAGGTAAGAATATTGCTAGCGATGCTACAACCGCTTGGCAAGAGGCGGGTCACATTGGCGGGCAACGCGGGTAAGACGCCCAAGTTCGAACGGAAAACAGCATCTGTCGCAACAGAGGGACCTTGGTTGGTGACACGTAGCTGATAGATCACGTCCACACCTGCCAACACAGTGGTTGGCGGCGGCGTAACAAAACTCAAAACCAAACCCGACAAAGGACACTCGTTCAAATAAATATCAGAACCGGCATCGTCGGTTGAACCACCAACAGCCTGCACGCCAACAAATGTAACGCGCGTGCCATCACTGCTCAAGGCAGGCTGCTCCCCAGTGCCACCGCCGACACTTGAGATGGGTACACCCTGTGCCGTATTCACATCATAAAGCAGCACATTGATCTGAATCGCATCCCCTGTCCCCTGTTCAGAGACATAGGCAACACGCTCCCCATTCCCGCTAATCGAAGGACTGCGATACTTGGTGTTGGTTGCAGTCGGGACAATCACTTCCGCACGGCTTTCGCTACCATCGACGCTGAGCGTGTGCAACACAACGCGGCTGCGGTCATCTTGATTGGTGGCAATGTAAACAATGCGAGTGCCATCAGCGTTAATGGCAGGTTGATCGTTGATATCAGTCTGGGTCAACTGCGTCGGCGTGTTGTTGCTCGAATCCCACACTAAAACTTGTGCGGTCTGCCCCGTGCCAGCCGTATAGGCAATGCGGTTGCCCGTGGCACTGATCACCGGCTGGTCATTCGTAATCCCAGCTTCTGTATTCGTAATCTGACGGAATTGTACAGCACCGCTTGCGGGAACAGTCGCCAAGAAAATTTCAGAGTTACGCTCAGGATTTGCCCGATTCAGATCGACGTTATGCAACTCAGCATCGTCGGAGACAAAGACAATGCGATTCCCAGCCGCATTGATGGAGGGGAAGAGGTTGGCGCTGCCATCTGTGTTGGTGATTTGGGTGATTGTCCACTGACCACCGGAGGTGCGCCGTGCCAGGAAGATCTCAAAATTGCCATCGCTATTTTGCCCTGCCACAAGGTCGCGGTCAGAATAAAAAGCGATGTGTGTTCCAGCCGCATTGATCGACGGCTCCAGGTTAAAGCCACCCAAAATACTGCCAACACTGTCGGTTAACTGGACAAAAGAACTGCTCCCTGCCTCGCCAACAAAAACCTCAATGTTGCCATCGGCATTGCCCCCTCCCAGATTATTGACCGACCAGAAGGCAACGCGTTGCCCATTACCACTGATCACAGGTTGGTTGGTAATGCCACGACTGCCATCGGCAGAAAGACTGAGATTGGTGAGATTGGAGCTTACAAAACAGGGGGAGCTAGCTGTAATCGTACCGTTCTGGCTTTGTGCGGCAACAGGCTCGACAGCACTCAAACTGCCAATCCAGCCCAATAGCAATGCCAGCACCCAACCTATCACCATCCGCTGCCTTCGCGCCGAAGGCGCGCCATCAGAAGCTGAGCCTAGAGCAGATCCCACTGAAGGATCTAGTGGAGAAGTCAGTAAAGAGTGCGGCGAAGTGAATCGGGACTGTATCTCCATCATTGCATAAAATCTGCCCATTGCAGGTTGAGAACTTCTGAAAACGCGCACAGTTAACGTGTAATCCCATCTGCCGCACAGGATGGGCTGTAATAACTACTGGTACTGGGCAACGACTCCCTGCCATCTGCCACGGCAACCACCGTATAAATTTGGTCGCACACGGCTATAGTCTCTTGATAGGCAGTCGCATCGGCGGGCAACTCTGCCACCAGGACGCGTCTCTCGTCGAAAAAGTCATCATTGCGCTCAATGCGATAGAGCCGCAAATTGTCTGCGTTGCCATCATAGGGCGACCACCGCAACCACAGCGATTCTGTATCGAACTGTGAATCACCAGCAAGCCCGCTGACCTGCAACAGCGGTTCTTCAACAGCAGTCTCAGCCATCCTCATCTGCGCGGTGGCTTGTGTAGCGCTGATTTCCGGCGTTGTCGTCACGGGCGTTGTCTCCGTGATCACGCCCTCAGTAGCGATTACGGGAAGCAAGAGATCGGGCACACCCGTGCCAACCTTTAACGTAATGGTAGAGGCGCGCTCTCGTGTCTGTGGGCAGGGTTCGCCTTGCACCGCCATTCGTATCGTATAGGTGCCGTTACTGAATTGCTTTTCCACAACTTGACCCGTAGCGATCTCTCCGCTGCCAAAGTGCCAAGTATAGTAGAGTGCCCCAGTTCCCGCCGCGACCTTACCCGTAAACCGAATGGCCGTATTGGGCTGAATTGCATAATCAAAATTGTCAGTAGCCCCACCCTCTGCCAACACAGGCAAGGGGCGAATCTCTGGACGTTCGGGCCAAATGCACGTAATGGCGCGCACACGGAAAGGCGGGCTGCTGGAAGCAACGCTCACACGCTGCACAGGCCCGCTTGCATCCGACTGCACCACGCGCACGCGGAACCGTGCGTTATCACCAATTGCTTGGTCACGCACCGTGTTCCAAATAAATGTCCCCTGTAGCCCCACCCCAAGCGTATCGGTAACAGCCGCTAGCGTTGCCGTGAAGGGTGTTGCTGGAAACCATGCGCCGCCACCATCAATCGAATATTCATACTCGACCACCAAGGATGCGGTTGTCAGTGCAGTTGCCGCAATCGTGGGTGAGTTGGTTGGGTTATAAAGCCGAAAGGTTACGGGTACAGCACCCAACCCCGGCCCAGACAAGATCTCGGCAGAAGAAAAATTATAGGCAGAAGCAGTGTTGCCTGGGCGACCAATGTGAAGATAGAGTGGCGGATTAATCAGTGTGGCAACGCCAAAGCCACTATTGGGCAGATGGGAAGGCACCACAAGGTTGTTGGTATAAATGCCATTGGGACGAGTTCCCTCTTGGCTAATCGCCAGATCAAGATCGCCATCGTTGTCCTTATCACCCCAGGCAACGCCCGTGGTGTTGAGCGCTTCACCGGATGACCAAAGCCAGAAGAACTGTGGCACACCCGGAGTACTGTTGCTATTGACATAGATTTGGTCTGCTTCGCCATAATTGCCAACTGACAGATCCAAATCGCCATCGTTATCCCAATCACCCCAATCTAAACTGGTTGTGTGGAACGCATCGGTGCCAAAGGCATTGCGCGCAATAAAGAAGCGTCCGTCATCAGTCGCAAAATTCTCATAGAGTAAATTGGCCTCGCCCGCGCCGCCAGCCGTGCCAAAATTGCCAATCGCTAAATCTAAATCGCCATCGCCATCATAGTCAGCCCACGCCACAGCACGCGTATTCGATACCGCCTCGGCAGTCCAAAAGGGCGAGAATGTCGCATCACGGTTGTTGCGATAAATGAGGTTGGTGCCGTTACGCCCCACGGCAATATCCACAAAGCCATCATTATCAAAATCACCCCAGGCAATGGCACGAATATCGTTCAGCGGAACACTCCACGCCGCACTCGTACCCAGGTTGCCCAAACCATCATTTAGATATAGCTCCAATTGCCCACTATCTGCATTTGTGCTCGCCACCAGCAAGTCCAAGTCCACATCGCCATCAGCATCACCCCAGGCCAAATACTTATCGCCAGATTTTGCCAAAGACCAGAAGGGGGCTAAAAACTCACCCGATCGATGGAGCCGCAGTTCACCCTCTGAACCAATCACAATATCCAGATCGCGATCGCCATCGGCATCGCCGACAGTCAGGGCATGGGGGCCAAAACCGCTATAGGAGCGCGCGGCTTCTGGGGGAAAGAGACTCTCCTCATTATAGTAAAGCTTTGTATTCAATGCCGATGCGCCCGCAGTGGCAGGCCCTGCACCAAAGATCAAATCCAAGTCGCCATCCCCATCCGCATCAATCCATTGCACGCTGCTTGCAGGCGACGAATTGGCAAAGGGTGCCACACCTGCCACAGGCTGAATTGTTGTATTCAGCGGCGGGCGGAAATTCGATATCACCAGACTAGGCCCATCGCGATCTGTCAAAGCCAGGTCAATATCGCCATCATTATTCTGATCAATGGCACGCACGCTCCAAACTTGTCCGCGCACGACATTGTCTGCCAAAACAAAGAAAGGGCGGAACGAGCTAGAGGTAAAGCCACTGGTATAGGAATAGATAATTGGCGGTGAGTCGCCAACTGCCAGATCTAAGCGCCCATCCCCACTAAAATCACCCCAATCCAGGGCATAAGGCGTCAAGAAGACATTCGTACGCAAGGAAATGGGGCGTGCAAAGGATGGAAATCCCGACACACCTGTCAGGTTGCGGTAAATTCGCACTTCACGCATCAAGGGATAGGCCGCAGCCAAATCCAGATAACCATCCCGATCAAAGTCGCCCCAGGCAAAATCATAGGGCAAGAACATCACGCCCTCTTCAATCGACACGCTATTCTGGGCACTAAAAGCACCATCAGCATTCAACAAGAGTTGGACTCGGTTGGGGAAAAGCCCAATAGCCAAATCCATATCACCATCGTTGTCAAAATCAACTGGCTTCAAAGCGGCAGTCGCAGCCCGCGAAACACAGGTGCCAGGGCCTGTAAATCCCCCTGCCCCATCGTTGAAAAACATGCGCACAGGGCAATCAGGGTTGATCGCATTGGAACTCGCAACTAGATCCACAAAGCCATCATTGCTAAAATCAGCGGCTTCAATGCGCACCATTTGAAAAGTGGAGGTAAAATTGCCCGTTTCCACAAATCGCCTTGTGGTTGCACCCGTAGTGGAATCATAGCTATAAATATAGTTAATCCCAGGCAACTGGGCCTGGTTTTCCAAATTACCGCCATCTTCTACAACAGCACCCACAGTAAGCAACTCTGGCTTGTTATCTCCATTAATATCTGCCCAGCGCACGCCGTAGGCTGGGCGCGGAGAATTCCAGAATCGCTCCAACTGACCTGCACTGCTGCGATAGACCGTTGTGCCCAATGTAGAACCGAGTGCCAGGTCAAGATCGCCATCACCATCAAAGTCAGCCCAGTCGCTACTCAGCGTTCCGCCAACATCTTCAGAAAACCAGGTAGGCGTATCCGACAAGGTGGTAGCGCCCCCTTGCTCAATACGCAACTGGACACTCAGCCGCACTTCGTTGGAGGCTTGGGTCTTGAGCACTCCCAGTTCGCTATAGCTTACATAGGCCACATTTGTAAAAGCAGCACCGTTGGCTTGACCGATTACACGCGCGGTAAAGGAGCGTTGGAGGCTGGTGTTGGGTGCCATGCTGGCAATTGCCCAACTAATCTGGCGCGTTGTTGTGACAATGAGCGTGCCACCCAAAGGCTCTGGAATCTGCTCAATCTCATTGATCAGCTCACAGTTGGTTGTGTTGGGTGCGTCGAGACAGACCACATTATCCAACACGTTTTCGGGCAACACATCCAAAATTAAGATATTGCTTAAGGTGTTACTCGTGTCATTGTTGATGATAATTGTATAGGCAATGGTATCGCCGTTAAAGGCAGTGCCATCATTGCTACCCGTGCTCACCACCGTACGCACAGTCACCTGCCCCTGTGCCAAAGCAGGTGTTGCGCCCACACCAAACCAGACAAAGGCCATTGCCAGAAGCGTGCAAAAAAACACCCAACTAGCGTAGCATCGTGAACTTCTTTGTAAAATCCTGCGTGAAATACTCCGTGCAGGAATCAAATCTGATGATCCTGTAGTGACGGTCTGGTCGATAGTCTCATTGTTTATCATTCTCACCTAATACCCGGCTCCATCTCCGCCCTACATTCTGCTTTCAGAGTTTACGAACTGCCTGATCCCACTGACCCTACATACAGACCATAATACGGACCAGAGAAAGAGAGAGCTTGCGAAAGCTACTGACAGGGTTGCGTATACCAACTCGTGTCGCTAATCGCCGTTTCCTGAATGCGATCATCACCAGTCCGTGTAATATCTTCATAAATGGCGACCACGTAATAGACGCGGTCACAACTTGGCAGCGAAGGATCAGTCCACTGCTTGATAGTGTTGTCCAACTCAAAGCGATCTGCCACCAACGAGAAGTTAAAGTTGTCTACATTCGCCCGATAGACGCGATAGCCCAGAATGCGCGCTTGTGACTCACCGGAATAATCCCTTGTCACGGTGGCGGGGAAATCACTCGTTTCACCATTAATGCCATTGACGTTAAAGGGTGAGGGTGGCGCTTGAACAGCTTCTACGTTAATGCGTATACGTCTGCCACTCGTACCCGTCACGCTCAGTTGAAATACTGTGCTTTGGGTCACAGTAACCTGGAACTCATCCTCCGGGCTACGTGTGCCATAATCGTTACTCGAATCGGTCAATCGCACCTCGACCACATCGTTTTCAATGCGCCATGCCAAGCGGATCAATGTCCCCGCTGCAACTTGATAGGTGGGAATATCGTCACCCGAAGGTACAGGGACAACCACCTTGCCATCCTCCACAGCATTCACCGAGAAAGAGACAATGTTGGGTGTGGGCGTAAATGTTGGTGTGGGGGTAGAAGTTGGTGGTGGCGGCAGCGGCGAAGGCGTTGGCGGCACTGTTGGCGTTGGCGTTGGCTCCAACACGGTCAACTCCTGCGTCTGGCTCACGGCAATCTCATCCCCAACATAAACGTTAATCTGAAAGACTGTAGATACAGTGGCTGGTACGCGCAAAGAACCTTGCTTGGGCAGATTGCGAACGGGGCCAAAGTCTGGTCCTGTAACCTCCACCATCGTAGCGTCACCCACCACCGTCCAAGTCAACTCTGGCTGCCTCGATTGGCCCGTCGTGGCTTGTCCTTCCTCATCAGTGCTGCCAGAGGAAACCAGATCACCCAGCACCACTTCTCTGGGGGTTAATGTAAAGACTTGAATTACTGGCATTTGCGGCGTCATGGTCGGTGTCGCCGTCGGTGTAGGGGTCACGGTTGGCGTGGGCGTGACAATCGGCACAATCCGCGTCGCCAACACCACAACCGTATTCACATCATCGCCAATAACGGCACGCAGGATAAAAGTTTCTTGGCTCTTACCCTGTTCAATCTGAATTTCGTCTTGTCCCTCTAAATTTGGCACAATGCCGACAATTGGGTTGATTTCGACACTATTAGCCCCAGAGACATTCCAAACAATCTGCACATTCTCGCCATCGACAATTGGCTTAGGAGAAATATCAAAGAGTCGGATCAGGGGGGTTGGAATCGGCGTTGATGTCGGCGTTGGCGTCGGCGTCACCGTGGAAGTAGGTGTTGGCGTGCCGGTTGCAGGCACAATCTCTACAAGACGCGTAGTCACCGCGCGCACCTGATCTTCACCATCCCCAAGCGTCGCCAAGAGTGTAAAGGTCTGCTGAGAACGCCCCGGCTCCAAGAACACTTCATCTTGCCCCTGCAAGTTGGGCACGCCACCAGGCACTGGATCAATGGTCACGCCAGCAGCCCCAACCACATCCCAGCTAACGCTTATACTTTGCCCTTCCACAATTGGCTGCGGTTGCACATCAAAAAAGTTAATCACGGGCGTGGGCAGGCTCACCATCACCATCGCAGGTGCAGACGAGACTGGTGTGTCCCAATAAGGACTGGTCGCCACAAGTTGGTATTCTGTGGTGGTGTTGGGTGTCTCTTGAATCGAACCGCGTGCACTCTCCAGCGGACGAGGCACACCATTGATCCGAAGTTCATAATCTTGTGCGCGAGCCACTTGCCAAGAAATATTAACCGTTTGACCTGTCACCAGCCCCGGCGGATCGACATTAAAGACTTCAATGACAGGTTGCACGGGATCGACAATTAACCCCAACCGTTCCTCATCACGACCAAAAGTCTCACCCACAAAGGGCAGGCGCTCAATCCAATTGTGCGCTGTAAGCACATAGGTGGCGCGCTCACGCAGATCGGCAGCAAAGGTATACTGCCGCTGTTGAGAGGCGTTTTCAATGGTCGCAACAAATTGCGTTTCGCTACCGACAATTTTCTCCAAGGTCAAACTATTGGCGCGGGTTGTCTCCCATGTCAACGTGACCTCGTTGCCCGCATCCACCATTGCGGCTGTAAGTGGTATAACTTCGGCGGCTTCCTCTTGCGATTCCTCGCTACCAGGCAACCAACTCGTCAAGAAGCTCAATTGCTTGGGCAATTTCGGTAGCTTGGGCACTTTCACGCCAAAGATCTTCTTGCCACTCAGTGCGCTCGCTTGTGCAGCAGCTCCTTGCGCGGTGGTTCCTGGTGCAGCCACACCCTCGGCTACAGTCGTCTGTACCGCACCAGGGGCAAAATCAAAGCTGTCGATACGCGGTTGAAAGGTGATGATAATAATGGCTGCCACTAAGAACAACAACGCCGTCATGATCCA
>JBBQIG010000147.1:0-9745 GCA_038324715.1 Anaerolineae bacterium
CATGGCAACACCGAGTTGGCAGATGTGGCGCGTGATCAAATTGCCACCTTAGCCTATTGCTCAAGCTATGCAGGTTCTAGCAATCTCCCCGCCATTGAACTGGCGGATCGCTTGGCAGGTCTGGCCTATCCCAGCCTCAACACCACCTTCTTTACCTCTGGCGGGGCAGAATCCAACGAAAGCGCGTTCAAGACCGTTCGCTATTACTGGCGTCGGCTGGGCAAGCCAGAGAAGACAAAGGTCATCGGTCGCGAATTTGGCTATCATGGCATCACCTTGGCAGCCATGAGCGCCACCGGCTTAAGCGCCTATTGGCCCATGTTCGAGCCACGTGTCCCTGGCTTCTCACACATCGCAGCGCCTTACCCCTTCCGCTTTCCAGCGGATCAGATTCGTGAAGGCGAGACCCTCGGTCAAGCCGCTGCGCGTTTGTTGGAAGAAGCCATTTTGAGCGAAGGCCCTGAGACAGTGGGGGCTTTTATCGCCGAGCCAGTCCAGGGCGCAGGGGGTGTCATTGTGCCTCCAGATGATTACTTCCCCGCCATCCGCGCCATCTGTGACCGTTATGAAGTGCTTTTTATCGCCGATGAGGTCATCACCGGCTTTGGCCGTACCGGCGATTGGTTTGCCCTCAATCGTTGGGGCGTGGAACCTGATATCATGTCCTTCGCCAAGGGTATTACCAGTGGCTATCAGCCCCTTGGTGGCATCCAAATCTCTGACAAAATCCGCGAAGTGATTATGAATGCACCCGCCAACGAGCGCTGGATGCACGCCTATACCTATTCAGGTCATCCCACCTGCTGTGCAGTTGCCAACAAAAACTTGGAAATTTTGCAACGACTTGATGTAGCGGGAAATGCCCGTGTCCAGGGACAACGCCTGCTCGAAGGATTACAAGCACTCGAAGCCGAATTTGATGTAATTGGCGACACACGTGGCATGGGGCTGATGGCAGCCATTGAGTTTGCCGACCGCGAGACCAAGCAACCCGCGCAAATTGGCGAAAAAGTCCGCAAAGCATGTTTGGATCGGGGACTCTTTACGCGTGTCATCGGCACCGATATTCTTGCCTTTGCCCCACCTCTCATTATCACGGCAGAGGAGATTGACTTGGTCTTGCAAATTGTGGGCGAAGCCCTGGCGGAAACCACCCGCTGATCAAACTCGCACATACGGTTGCCGCAAAATCTGCCCCAGAATCCCTGCAACACAAGTGGATTCGGGGTAGATTTACCTTCCTGCCCCTCATGCAAAGTAGGCTAGAGGGATTGACTGGTATGGCAACATCGAGTTGAGCAAGAATCGGCATAAATTCAAAATAACTCTACCGGCAGATAGAACTATGTTTGTATCACTACACCTGGCTTAAACCTAAGTAGGGAATACTATCACGGTCAGTAGAACAAGGGCACAATCAGTAGAGGCGTGAGCGTTCTAGCTTGCCGCCAAGACGACCATTTGCGGCCTCACGCGCACCTCGGTTCTAGCCCTCATCAACCACTTGGATAGGAGATATCATCAACCTATGGAACCAATCGTCATCTGGCCCGGGAACCCTTACCCGCTTGGAGCCACCTGGGACGGCGCTGGTGTCAACTTTGCGCTCTTTGCAGAACATGCCACTGCGGTCGACCTTTGTCTCTTCAACAACAATCTGACGGGCATCAGTGACATTGATCTTGTACGCATGCGCGAATATACAGATCACGTGTGGCACTGCTACCTTCCTTCGATTCGTCCGGGGCAACTCTATGGCTATCGAGTCCACGGGCCTTATGAGCCCCATGAAGGTCACCGCTTCAACCCAAACAAGCTCATGCTCGATCCATATGCCAAGGCTGTCTCTGGTCATATCGATTGGCATGATGCAGTCTTTGGCTATACCCTCGGCCATCCTACCGCAGATTTGGCTATGGATACACGCGACAGCGCTCCCTATGTGCCCAAAAGCATTGTCATAGATCCAGCCTTTAGTTGGGGTAACGATTCCCCCCCGCGTACACCGTGGCACAAAACCATTCTCTATGAAATGCATGTGAAAGGCTTTACCGCCCGTCACCCCGACATTCCGCCTGAAATCCGCGGCACCTATACGGCCCTAACCCACCCAGTTGCCCTAGAGTATTTGCAGCAGATGGGTATAACTGCGGTGGAACTGATGCCGGTGCATCAATTTGTGCAAGATAAAACGTTGTACGACAAAGGGTTGACCAACTACTGGGGCTACAACTCCATCGGTTTCTTTGCACCTGAACCAGACTATAGCATGAATGGCTCACAGGGGATGCAAGCCAATGAGTTTAAAACCATGGTCAAGGCACTCCACCGCGAGGGTATCGAGGTAATCTTGGATGTGGTCTATAACCACACGGGGGAGGGGAACCATCTGGGGCCAATGCTCTCCTTCAAAGGCATCGACAACCGCGCGTACTATCGGCTTGTCAACAGTGATAAGCGCTATTACTTTGACTATACGGGCACAGGCAATACGCTCAATCTGGTGCACCCGCGTACCCTGCAACTTGTCATGGACAGCCTGCGTTACTGGGTACTCGAAATGCGCGTGGATGGCTTCCGTTTTGATTTAGCGGCAACCCTGGCTCGCGGGCTGCACGAGGTTGATCGCTTGGGGGCTTTCTTTGATATCATCCATCAAGACCCCGTGCTTTCGCAGGTCAAGCTGATTGCTGAACCCTGGGACTTGGGGGAAGGTGGCTATCAGGTGGGCAACTTTCCGGTGCTCTGGGCAGAATGGAATGGGGAGTATCGTGATACTGTACGCAAATTCTGGAAGGGCGAGTCAGGTCAAATTGGGGCCCTTGCCTATCGTCTCACGGGCAGCCCCGACCTCTATGAACGTGGTGGCCGCCACACCTATGCCAGCGTCAACTTTGTAACTGCCCACGATGGCTTCACGCTTCATGATTTGGTAAGTTACAACGAACGGCATAATGAAGCCAATGGGGAAAATAATCAGGATGGACACTCGGATAACATCAGTTGGAATCATGGTGTAGAAGGGCCCACTGATGACCCTGAGATTCTCGACCTACGCTTCCGCCAGATGCGTAACTTTATCGCCACTATGTTTGTCTCGCAAGGCATCCCCATGCTCTTGGGTGGAGATGAAATGGCGCGCACGCAATTGGGCAATAACAATGCCTATTGCCAGGATAATGAGATCTCCTGGCTCAACTGGGACATAGATGAACGGGCCGAGGATCTACAGCAATTTACCCAGTTCCTTATTCGTTTCTACCACGAGCATCCGGTTTTGCGGCGTCGTCACTATTTCCAGGGGCGCAAAATTCGCGGTTCAGATGTGAAAGACCTCACCTGGTATCGAGCCGACGGGCAAGAGATGGATGATGATGATTGGCAAAATCCATACGTTCACACGTTGGGTCTGCGGCTGGCGGGTGATGCCATTGGCGAAGTGGATCCGCGTGGACGCCGGATCGTAGATGATACGTTACTCATCTTGCTAAATGCCTACTGGGAGCCGTTGGACTTTATCCTGCCGGATCACCCAGGTAGCACCGCCTGGGAAGTAGTCTTTGACACCACGGAACCTCTACCCAATCCAGGACGGCGCGTTCAAGACCTGACTCCCTACGCAATGGAACCCCGTTCCCTTGCCGTACTCCGTGTACCCAAAGAAGTCAGTCGCGCACGCCGGCGCGAAGCACATCAACAGGCACAAGCGCAGCCATGAATTGCTGCTAGATGAAAGGCTATCCTATGCGTAAACGAATCATTCCGCCCACAGAACAAAACAAACCACTCCAAGACAAGGAGTGGCTGCCGTTGGAGCAGTTGGCACAAGTGGAGGTCACTTCAGAAGAGGCTGAACATCCAGTCGAGTCAGCGCTGCTGCCTAGTGGAGGAGAGGGTTGGCGTGCCGAAACTTCCGGTGCACAAATCCTCCGGCTGCTCTTCGATGCCCCACAGCGCTTACAGCATATCCGCTTACACTTTACCGAAACCGCAGTTGAACGCACACAGGAATTTGTGCTGCGTGCGTCGCTCGATAAAGGTCAGTCGACTCAAGAGATTGTGCGCCAGCAATGGACTTTCAGTCCGCAAGGGGCAACGAGTGAGGTGGAAGAGTATCAGGTGGAACTCTCTGGGGTTACAGCACTGGAACTTACCATCACTCCTGACATATCAGGGGGAGATGCGCGGGCCTCACTGGCTGAACTACGCCTCGCCTGACATCAAACTACAGGTGATCCCTTGCTTGGGGGACAGCATGAATTAGTGATAAATCTTTCTCTTTAATTCTTCGCTAAGATAAGTTTCCCCGCCTAGAACTTTCTGCACAGCTTTCAGGATTTCAAGTGGATCGTTCTTGATTACATAGCCTTTCGCACCGGCAGCAAGTGCACGTCGGACATAGTTAGCTTCATTGTGGCCCGACATGATTAGACAGGGAAGTTCCGGGTACTGCTTACGCAGAGTTGCTATCAACTCGATACCGTTCATGCCTGGCAACGCAACGTCAACCAGGACAAGATCAACATCCAAGTGGGATAGCTTTTCTAAAGCCGCTTCAGCTGTCGGCACCACCGCCGCCACGGTCAGTTTGCCGTGCTCACGCAGAAATCGCACGAGCGTGCTGGCAAGCAGCGTGTTATCTTCTACCACAAGGAGTGTAGACATGGCTAGCTCCTCTTCTCTTTCTTTCCGTCTAGCGGAATATGCATGACCACACTCGTACCATGGCCTGGGATTGAGTTGATCTGCATACGTCCCTCAATGAGTTGAAGTCGTTGTTGGATGCGCGGCAACCCCTGGCTATTCTGTGGGTGTTGAACGTGAGAGTCAAAGCCTCGTCCCTGGTCACTGACTTTAATACAGAGACAGTCATCTTCGGGGTTCAGATCGACCACGGCAGTTGTGACGCTGGCATGCTTGACAATGTTGAAAAGCAACTCGCGCACGATCTGAAAGAGCAAGACGCGCAGGTCTTCGTGCAATCGCGGCCAGCTTTCTTCTGCCCGTACTGTGACTGTAAGCCCGTGCTGCAGTTCCATTTGGGCAGCCAGCCAACGGATGGCTTGCTGCAACCCTTCGTTGTGGAGGACTGGCGGACTCAGATCGATGCTGAGATTGCGGGTTACCTGGACTGACTGGTGCAAATCCGTCTCAATTTCATCAATGAACTGTTTTGCATCTTCCACTTCGTCACTGTCCAACAGGTTGCGCAACATCGCAAGCTGGAAGTTTAGGCTAAAGAGACGCTGTTGTAGGTCGTCATGGAGAATGGCAGAGACGCGACGACGCTCCTCCTGTTCACTCATGGTCAATTGCGTCACAAGCTGGCGTACCTGCTCAGTACGCTTCTCTACACGGCTCTCAAGCGTCTGATTGAGTCGCTGCATTGCTTCTTCGGCTCGCTTACGCTCGGTGAGATCGTGCGCCACTTTGACAAAGCCAGTAATGGCCCCCTCATCCTGCAGTGGGGCAAGCACGCCACTCACATAGAAGCGCGTGCCGTCTTTACGCAGATGCCAGCGTTCGTCAATGGCGCGCCCCGTGCTGCGTGCCTGTTCCACTTCTTTGGCGGGCACGTTGTTCGCTCTGTCTTCAGGTGTGAAGATAATGGCATGGTATTGGCCGATTGCCTCATCTGCATTGAAGCCAAACATCTGCTCTGCACCCCCGTTCCAATCGACGATGCATCCTCCTGTGTCCAGGGTAATAATCGAATGGTCGGTGATGCTCTCCATTGTCAAGCGCAGCCGTTCTTCGGAGGCATGCAACGCATCTTGTACCTGCTTACGCTCCGTAATGTCTAACACCATCGCGCCTATGCGCAACGGATAGCCCTCGCGGTCACGTTGCGCCACCGTTACGCTCACATGCACCCAACGCGTTTCTCCATCTTTTCGAAAAAGCCGCTTCTCTAGATCAAATGAGGCTTGCTCCCCGCGCACCAGAGCATGAAAAAAGGCCTTGTTCCCCTCCAGGTCTTCAGGGGCAGTCACCTCCCAAATGGTGCGTTGCAGTAGCTCCGCTTCTGTATAACCGGTGATGTCACACAAGGTGCGGTTGACGAGCAGAAACAATCCTGTCTGGGCATCCGCCTGGGCATTGCCCACAGTGGTCATATTGAAGTGGGCATGGAATTCCTCAGCGCGGCGATGCAACATCTCCTCAGCATGCCTGCGCTCAGACAAGTCACGGCTGATTTTTGTAAAGCCGAGGAGCATTCCATCATCGGTAAGCAGCGGTGTCATGATCTCGTTGGCCCAAAAGTGCGAGCCATCTTTGCGCACACGCCAACTCTCCTCTTCCGACCGTCCCACTTGCAGCGCCAGTTGCATTTCTTGTTCAGCTTTCCCAGTCACAATGTCTTCAGAAACATAAAAGGTATGGACTGGCTGGCCGATGATCTCCTCCGCGGTATACCCTTTAAGCCGTCGCGCTCCCTCATTCCAACTTGTCACACGGCCTGACCTGTCGAGGGTAAAGATTGCGTAATCCTGCACACTCTCAAGCAGCAAACGCAGCCGTTCTTCGGAAGCGCGCAAGGCTGCTTCAGACTGCTTGGCCTTGCTAATGTCAATAACAAACTCGACAGCCTCTTCTTCGCTAAGTTGCTTGGCAGCGAAGAGTCCCCACCAGCGTGAACCGTCCTTGCGGATGTACTCTTTTTCATAAGGCGTAGTCTGCCCAAAACTCTTAAGCTCTTCGACCGCCCGAAAGGAGTCTGCCATAAATTCCGGCGGTGTCATTGCGTCCCAACGCACATCTCCAGCCGCAATATCCTCAGCGCTAAAGCCGCTCATTCTAAGGAAAGCGTCGTTGGCGTCGCTAATTGCGAGTTCGGATTTGAAGAATATGACGCCGACCGTCTCAATTGAAATTGCGCGGCGCAGCCGCTCTTCAAAGGTGAGCGCGGCTTCTCCGGTGGCTGGGTCGGTAATCTCCATAATGTTGGCTCTCATTTCTTGATTGTCCTGATTGACCGGCTGTACATCTTCGTTGCGAGTCTCTAACTACTGCATCGCCGACTTACACGCCTCGTCAGTAGAGTGTCGTTACAAATAGAGTGTCGTTATCAAGTGTCGAAGGGTGCATACGGAAAGTGGCTTTGACATCCTTCTACATTATCCTTGGTGCATTTCAGCAGCGCAAAAAAAGACGGCAACCTGGACAGATATCATGGATTAGCTGCGGTAACAAAGCACAATTGAGAAGACTCAAAGATTCCACTGCTTCCTCAACTTCGCTCCACATTCCATTCGACAACTTAACTCGCTTGCACCAACTGCAAATGGTGAGGAAATCTTTCGACCGTTTCGCCGAAGCATCAAGGAGAGGTACATAGGCCCGCTCCTCCACTTGCAATTCTCGGCTAATCAACCGAATGTGTTTGTTATACCGTGGATACAACTCCATTCGCATAAAGCGTCGTTGGGTTGGTGTATCACAGCGATATGGAAAAGAGAGTGTCTCTGATGACCGTCGCACTTCAACAAACATCGTACCGTAAATCCGGTGCGTCTCTCGATCCGCAATCAAGTCCCACAAAGAGCGGTACAAAATGTTGGCATCAGCTAAGTAAGCACCCTGGTTGACCCGCGCAAAATGGGCCCATTGTTCATCAAAAAAGACGAGATAGTCCTTGTCGTCAATTTCATAAGAAATATCAGGTATCATGCTCGACAGGCTAAACATTGGCAATTCTCCTGCCCAGAGCGGAATCCGCTGTGGCCTACTAGCCGCTTCTATAGAGGGATGGTACGAATATAGATTAGATCATCATTCTGCATCTTCATCCTTGTGTTGAACGAACCTTGTGTTGAAGGGCCTCAACACTGCCTGCTGAGGCAGTTTTCCATGCCCACCACGATTTTGCCCACCACGGTTAAGGGATTGAGCATTCTCACCGTTGCAATGCCTTCTGTCTTCAGTAGGATGCTTTTAGCTGTATGAAGACTGACATAGATTTACCTGTGGAACAGTGGTGCGATTCCATTTTCCGTTTACTTCACTATAAATCTAAGCATTCCTTACAGAACTGTCCTAAATGGGAACATCAATAGGTCTTATTTAGCTATGGATTATGTATAAAGATAGATTGTTTTGCTGTTGCCGACTGATATATGCTAAAGCGAATTGTAGCGAATTGCCTAGATCCTTTTCGCTGAGGTGACACCATGGATGTGCCGGTTGAAATTAAGCTAGTCATAGATAAAAAGGATGCAGAAAAGCTAATAGATTTAGCTGGTAACGAGGAGCATTTTGCCCGGTACCTAACCACGCTAATCCGAAAATTGCATGCAAATCAACATGTCGTTGGTGGTGACCTTCGTCTTGAACAACTGGTCTCTGAAGCGGACTCACTCATAAAGAAACACCAAGAATATAAACAAACCATTGGTGTCCTGAAAAGGCGTCTGACAGAGATGACAATGAACCAAGAAGAACTTATGGCAACAGTTCAACATTTGGACAAGAATTTATTTCCATCTACTAGAAGTGCGGCTCAAAGAAGAAAGGATGAACATTAACCGATGCAAAATGTTCCGACCGTGGTAGCCAGGTCGTTGCTGATGATAGGCGTCGCTTCTAGTAGAAGTAGGAACATGAAGTATTCCCCTAACGCAACAGATGCCCTATGTGCATACTACGCTACTGTAGTGCATATGCATGGTGTGCCGTTGAGCGCCGTTGGCCTCCCAGGGCTAGCGAATGTCGATGCGACAGAGTGGGGTGATTTTATCATCTCGGACGATGTAGGCGGAAACACTTCCGATAACCTCATTGCCATCTGCACCTATCTCCAGGACGACAAACTCTGGGCGGTGCAGCTACGAACAGGCAAAGCCCTAGGCGTAAGTGACACGGATTGTGGATTTGTGGTTGTTGAAGAATAGGGATCGTATTCGTAAAGCAGTACACACCTCCAACAACCTGTTCAGTACTGCCCACGTAACCTCGCTACGTATCCTTATCTCTTCACGCAAACGCTGACTGTGCCTACACTACTGTGTCTTCGCTAAGCACATTTGTAGATTGCATCGTATGCAATATTTGGAGGAGTAACCATGGCACAAGAGCAACAACAGACTCTTCCGCCGCAGCACCAGGATCGGCAACCAGGGCTTCGCTCGGAGATGAACCCAAAGCCTTTGGTGCCGATGAAACGGGCTGGTCAGCCGCAGAGGTCGCGCCCTCCTATGTTTTCCTGGCTTCCCATGATGCATCTTACATGACAGGACAGGTTCTGCATCCCAACGGTGGCGAAGTCATCAACGGCTAAGCGCCTTCGACAACAAGAGCCTCTGTCCATCATTTTGCAACCAACAAAGGCCATGATCGCATGCAAGACGCGATCATGGCCTTTCTTTGAGTGCAAATGAAATACTTTCCTTGGCAGCCACAATCAAAACGCTTTGCCAACTAACCAGCCAATCTTTGCACAATCGCTAGGGCAGATGGTACATTAGGGACTAGCCTTGTTTCAGTTCAAACTTAACAGTTTACGTTGACAAATTACGTTTACAAAAACAGACCGTACTGTTGCTACGACTGCTACCAGTTTGTAAATGAACCATCCAGCCGCCGCAATTGAGGCAGTTCTGTCATACGGAACGGATTCTTTTTGGCCGCTTCCCGGTCAAATTCCACACCCAAACCGGGCTTGGTGGGTGGCAACAGATAACCGTCTTTCCATTCCGGTTGCTCTGGCACCACATCATTGATCAAAGTGCCTGGCTTGCGCGGCTGC
>JBBQIG010000148.1:0-9730 GCA_038324715.1 Anaerolineae bacterium
AGGTGCGACTCCACGAGTACAGCGGCTCCCCATTAAACGTCATCATCCGTGGCAACACGATCACGGGCAACCAAGAAGATGGAATCCAACTCATCGACTATCCTGAGCTTAGTGACAGAGTCATAACGATTGAGAACAATCTCATTCAGGACAGTGCCCAGGTTGGCATCGGACTGATGGACGAGGGTGATACCAAAGAGGACTATCGGGCGGCTAGCATTCTTGAGCGCATTTACGTCTTCAATAATACCTTTGTCAATAATCCCTATGCCATTACAGGTGGCGATAACCTGATCGCCCTCAACAACATTTTTGTCGATTCCTCTGTCATGGCGCTCAAAAATGTCGACGGAAATTCAGTAGTGGCGCATAGCCTCTTTTGGAACAACGCGGTGGACTCTACGGATAGCAATGTTGTTGCACCCAGTCTATTGGCAGATCCACTGCTGGATTCTTCCCAGCACCTTCGCTCAGGCAGTCCAGCGATCAACGCAGGGACAGCGAGCTATGTTCACAAGGGGGAAACTGTTCTCAACTATCCAGAGGGGAAATATAGAGGGGATGCGCCAGATTTAGGCTGGCAGGAGGCTGGCTCGACAACTGGCACTGCACCAACAGCCACTCCCGATAGCTACAGGATCAACAAGAACGCCGTCCTCCATGTGGCTGCGTCCGGCGTACTGGGTAACGACAGGGATCCAGATGCGGGCGACACGCTCACCCCCATCTTGGTCAGCAGTACCAGCCACGGCGCGCTGGTGCTCAATGCCAATGGCTCCTTTAGCTATACGCCCACCCCAGACTACACCGGCTCCGACAGCTTTAGCTATAAAGTACGCGCTACGAGCGGTGCCGAGTCAGCCCCGGTTACGGTCACGCTGATCGTTACTTCCGAGCCAGACCATCAGATCTACGTGCCGAGTGTTTTAAGCCCGTAGATTCCTTCCCTTTGCCATTCCCTTTGCTTTTTTGCACGCTCACGCAGCGACAGCTATTCTGGGCACTCTACCGGCTACGTCCCGTAAAATCATTCCATAAGCTAGGCATCCCTCGTAATTCCTCAAAACCCGCGTGAGCACTTTTGAAGCCCAGGAGCAAAAATCGCAAACTTTCTTGTCAAAAGGGTACATCTGTGCTATACTGACTCGGTTTGTGTACAGAATGCACTCGTGTGGGATAAGTCCTTTGCAATTGACATAAAGTAGATAATGGCAAAAAATCAAGCTGTAGCAGAAGTACGAAATGGATTGGAACCGGAAGTGATGCGCCGCCGCACCTTTGCGATTATTTCGCATCCCGATGCTGGCAAGACGACACTCACCGAAAAACTGCTGCTCTATTCGGGTGCAATTGAGCAGGCGGGCGCTGTGCGCGCGCGCAAGAACCAGCGCGCCGTGGTTTCAGATTGGATGGCGATTGAGCAAGAGCGTGGTATTTCAATCACCTCGACGGTCTTGCAGTTTGAAGTGGGGCAGCACCTTTTCAATTTGCTCGACACCCCTGGTCACCAGGACTTTAGCGAGGACACCTATCGCACGCTGATGGCAGTGGACAGCGCGATCATGGTTTTGGATAGCGCCAAGGGTATTGAAACGCAGACCAAAAAGCTCTTTACCGTCTGTCGCAAGCAAAATCTGCCCATTCTTAGCTTTATAAACAAGCTAGACCAACCGGGTCGCGATCCGCTGGAACTGCTGGACGAAATTGAGAAAGTCTTGTCGATTCGCGCCATTCCCATGAATTGGCCGATTGGCAATGGGCCAGATTTCCAGGGCGTTTATGATCTACGCAATCACCAGATTCTCTCCTTCCAGCGTACCGCGCATGGCAAAGACCGCGCGCCGGTGCAGGTCTCGTCAATGGACGATCCGCGATTGGCGCAACTGATGGATACGCGTGCCTATACGCGGCTGCGTGAGGATGTTGAACTGCTTGAAGGTGTGGGCGCGGACTTTGATGAGGAAGCGTTTTTGGCAGGCGAGTTGACCCCTGTCTACTTCGGCAGTGCAGTGAATAACTTTGGCGTTGATACATTCTTGAGCGCGCTGGTTGACCTTGCGCCCTCGCCACGCGCACGCCAGAGCAGCCAGCGCGTGGTTGAACCAACTGACGAGCAATTTACAGGCTTTGTCTTTAAGATCCAAGCCAATATGGATCCAAAGCATCGTGATTCGATGGCCTTCTTGCGTGTCTGTTCGGGGGAATTTAGCAAGGATATGAATGTCTTTCATCCGCGCTTGGAGCGTACCTTGCGCGTGAGCCGTCCGCACCGCCTCTTTGCGCGTGACCGCGAAACCATTGACGTTGCTTATCCAGGCGACGTGATTGGGTTGAGCAATCCGGGTCTCTTTGCGATAGGCGATACAGTGACCAGCGGCGAGGCCTTGGAGTATGCGCCAATTCCGGCCTTCCCACCAGAGCACTTTGGCCGTTTACGGAACATCAATATCTCCAAATATAAGCAGTTCAACAAGGGGATTGAGCAGTTGATGGATGAGGCGGTGGTTCAACTCTTCTATCCAGTTGGACAGGCGAAGCGAGAACCAATTTTGGGCGTGGTGGGGACATTGCAATTCGATGTGGTGGTAGCACGCTTGACGGCTGAATACAATGTGGAGACGCGTATCGAACCTCTCTCCCTGGCAGCGGCGCGCTGGGTTGTAGGCCCACCCGAGGCAATTGCCAAAGCGACTTGGCCCAGCCAAGCGCAGCTTGTGCAGGATCGCAAAGAGCAGTTGGTGGTACTCTTTAGCTCCAACTGGGAGATGAACTATTGCATTGAGAACAACCCAAAACTGCAATTCTTCGAGAACGATTCTGAAGCAAGCGCAGCCCGCAACTAATCCCTAGCCCGCCACAAGCACCTCACGTACATACCCCTTCCTTGGAGCTCCAAGGAAGGTTTTTATATGCCACTACCTGTAAAGACCTACGCAGCCCCAAAGAAAAGATCATCCAATCGATGTGCCGTTGTAACCATGCCATTGGGCCCGAACATCGAAATAATGGCCTCTGTCGCACGTTGCTTGGTCGGGTCGCCCGCCCATTCCATCGTAAAGACCTGCTCCCCAAAAGCCCCGATGTCTTGAACAGTCCACTCATAGCGATAATAGGCGAGGGCTAATAGATCGATCTCTGCTTTTCCATAGCCCTGATAAAATAGCGCCTCTTCGCGGCTACCCACCTCAAAACCACTCAGCGATGGGCCAATCACAAACATAAAGTCGCGCTCTTTAGGTGCCATCATCGGTTGATCCCAGTCCACGACATAGAGTTTATCGTCGGGCGTCACAAGCAGATTGGCGGTATGAATGTCAGCGTGTCACAAGACATACGCCAATGTGCGCTCTTGCAACCGGCGTCCTAATGTTTCCGTTCGCTCTAGAAGCAAGCTGATATGTGCATACTCTTTGCGCCAGAAGGCCGCAAGTTCTTTTTCGGCAGGATGGTCATACGTTTGCGTTGGCACGGATGCGTGAAGCTGCTTGGCAAGGGCAGACCATCTTCGATTTGGCACAAAGTCCTTACTCGCGATCTCGCCGAGCATTGCAGGCGGGAGTTGGAGGCTATGAAACTTGTTGAGGATCGTGCCAAATTGCACCCATTGACTATCCGACAAGCCCACTTCCATACCATTTTCCCCTTGCACAAAGGGATAAAGAATCAGCGTGAAATGATCCAAGTGTACGCAAAGCTGTTGGCTACTTGTCTCGATCGGTGCAACAACTTGCTCAATGCCCTGATCCCTGAGAAAGCGTGGAATCTTAAGCATCGATTCATTGACGTCATCGTGCTTGACCTTGAGAAAATAGGTTTGCCCACCAGCCCTCACCCGATAAACCGCAGCATAGGAGTCATACCCGAGGGGGAGAAACTCTAATTCAGAGACGGTGAGCGCATAGCTATCGCGTAAGCATTCAACGATTCTTACATCGTCGAGGTTAGGTTTATCGAGCATCGGCTTCTCGCTGATTTGGCGGGAGTTGAATGATTTTGTTTAGGCAAACGGAGCAATATAGAGCATTTCGGGGTGACTCTGTATACGCTCTGTATACGAGGTGAAATTTGCACGAGGAAAAGGGTGATTACTGTTTGCGGTGGTGCACAATCGCATTGAACTTCCGCGTCCGCGCGTAAGTCAGGCGATAGCACCCACTGCCAACCAGATACCCCAGATAACAAAGCCAGCCCCCATGATCCGGCTTAGGTAATGTCCAGCCGGGGCGACCTTTTCAACTAACACCAACCCTGCCAGGAGCGCAATCCAGAGCAGATTCATGACGCCAGCGACAAAGAGCAGGAGCATTAACGACCAGCAACAACCCAGGCAGTAGCTCCCATGTTTGATCCCCATACGCAGTGCGCCCAGGCTGCCAGCACGCCACTCGTTGAGCATAAAGGCAAGTGGCGAGCGGCAGTGGTGGAGACACGCATATTTGAGTGGACTCCACTGATATAAACCGGCGGCTATCAAGAGAATTGCCGCGAGCAGACTGTTCGTGGTTGCCATCATGGGTGAAAGCAGAGCCGCCGCATGTAACAGTCCTTGGGCGACAGTAGCAAGCAACGAAAATCCAGTCCACACCAGCAAATAGCCTAGTATAAATGCGCTCGTCCGTGGAAAGGGAGTGGGGGCACTCTCCTGTTTGCGGTTAGCAGCAGCAAACAGAAGAATCATTGGCGCTGCGGATGGCACCATCATCGCCACCATCATGATGCTCCACATAAGGAACATAAGCCCAAACTCGAATACACTCCAGACCTGCGTTTGTGGCATCGCCGCGGCCATGCCCATGTCACTGTTCATAGATATGCCCGCGCCCATCTCCATGCGCGCCATATCCTGAGCCAGGTAGAAGAGATAGGCCCAGGATAGAAGTGTGATAGCGACTAAGCCAACGAGAACCAGACCACGGTCGCGTTTTAGGAGTGTTTCAAGCATTTAGATTGGTAAGAATCTTGTGTGAGTAGGAGTCAGGAGTACTTTATGGGACGCATTCACCAGACAAGGATGGATGTTGCCTCAACCACCTTGCCAGTTGAAGGGGGCAAAGTGACCATTATTTGTGCCACTTGTATCATCCCAATCAATACCAAAGGCGTGTAGGTGGCTGCGTGTGGCCTTTGCCAACGCCAGGCGTGAGTTGGTGGGATGAACTGTGTTCTCGATGTACAAGGGTTCGTTTGAGCTAACAGCACTTGGCACACCTTCACAGGCCTGGTCTAGCACGCCTGGAATGGAGACTGCATGAGTCATGCCGTTAATTTCATAGTGGAATGGCTTTGCTTCAGCACCGAGAAATGTGCCAACCAAAGGACCCAACGCTGCCATAGGCCCACCCGCTTGACCACTGGCGATGGTAACTAACGCCGCCTGCTGTTCGTCTGATGCTCGTTCATCGGTGATAACACCGATCGACATATCGCCTTCGGCCATCACACCAGGAGAATGAAGTAGAACGGCAAAACTCAGATCATCGAGCTTAACGTCGCCATAGCTACCACGTTCAATATGATAGACCAAGGCAGCATCACAATGGCCCTTGCTGGGTTGTGCACCTAGATTAGCGGTGATGCAGGGACAGAGGAAGTCACAATTACAGGTCTCCAAGTAATTGCCACTGACTTGCCATTTTGTAGCGTCCATGTGAGCCTCCTTCCAGATAGGCATTCGGCAGGGTTACGACTAATTGCAATACGACACCGAAGTGGAGCCTTAGCAGAGCACCCCACTCCCTTACTATATAGTATATATAGAGCTTGTCAAGTTTGTGTCATTAGGCACAAGTGCTCGACAGACGCGATCCCTTTGCCACTGTCTGCAACAGAAAGAACACCCTACACCGAAATTGCAGGCAGGTTGGCAATGGCTGCCCTGTCCAACTTCACAAAGACCTTGCTTTCTTCGCTGTCCCCGTTGATATCCTCTTCAACCCGCAAGATATCATCGACTGAAATCGCCACATCTTTTCGATCCCAGAGTTGCCCCCGACGCACGATCAGATGGGTAATCTTGCCATTGATGGGGTCAGTATAGAATTCCTCTATATGCCCTGCGTCACCATCTGTGGCGACCACTTGCGCGCCAAGCTCCAGCACAAAGTCGCCAACAGAAACTTGTTCATTGCTCATCATAATCTCGCCTCTCTCCGTTGCATCTGCAATGTAACTGCACTTAATTCGTGTTGGGTGTAACTGCGCTTGAAGGCTCAAAGGTAGTACCAGGCAGGGGGACGGCGCTCTGCATCAGATTGCCCAGGCGGATCCTGGCGACCGCTGCCAACTCTGCATTGCTGTCACCCGCCAACTCAATGGTTTGATTGAGGTACTCCGCAGCTTGGGGAATATCGCCGCGAGCTTCGGCAATGTTGGCTAAGAGCAACGTCACTGTAGGGTCTTGTGGGGTCAGTGCCAACGCTTGTTGAGCGGCTTCTTCTGCTCCATCCCAATTGTCCGCTTGCAAACGCATGTTGCCAACCAATGTCCAGAATTCGGCAGGAGACTCTTGGAACGCTGCTTGCGCCTGGGTTAAGCTAGTTTCGGCGCGACTGTCGTCACCCAACTGCTCTGCCAGTACCGCATCCCAAACCAGCAAGTTCACATCATCCGGGGCACTTTCGCGTGCGGTTTCGACAACGGTGAGCGCTGCTTGCCAATCTTTTGCCTCTACCAGTTGGTCAATTTGTTGCGACGCGTTCCCCGTGTTCACCACCCCTGCCGTCCCCGAATCGCCCGACATGAAGGAATTGATGAGCCAAAAGGCGAGCAGAGCCACCACCACCAGACCCGCGATGATGCCGAACTTCCGTACCGACTGAGTGCGCTGTCCAGAAATTCTCTCATCTACATGCCACCAGAGACCTGTGGCTGGGGGATGTTGCGCACGCAGTTTGGCTAGCCCTCCCGCCTGTGATGCGGCGTCCGTGATCAGTTGCGGGCGTGTATTGATGCGATTGAGTATACTTTGCCAGCGTCCATCTTCCGAACGCATTGCACTGGGATCGTCATAGCCCGTCCACATCGCTTCGATCTCGTCGAGCTGCACCAAAAACTTCTCAATATTGGTTCGATCCAAACGCACGAGATTGCGCTCGGCTTTCTCTAGCGCATCGCGAAGCTCATGCAGGGAACTAGTAGGTTGGGCTTTCTGGGTGGAAACAGTCATTGGTTTATGTCTTTTCTTGAATATTCTGTTGGGTTCACCTGGTGGACACAACAGAGCTACAGAGGTTTGCAGAGAGTAAAGGCTAAGTATTAGCCCATCTGTCCCTAAAAAGTAAAACGAGAAAATAAAATCGGTTGGGGGTAAGCACTAAACATAACACACAATTGCTCAAAGGTATATGCCCTTGAGCAGAGTTGCTCAACTCAATTGTGGCATATCATTCGCGGAGTAAAACTGTAAAGAATTTTGGCGTGCAGTGCAAAGAAAAATGCCAAGTAAAAGAGATACTGCAGGAAATATGGTTAACTTAAGCACCACCCACATAAATATTCCTATGTGGGCGGCGTTCAATGGCTAACCTGTGTAGCTGCTATCTCATACGCAATGTTATGTGATGATCAGCGGCTTGATGCTTGCTTGGACTCGCTGGTACCAGACTTGAAGAGCGATAGGTATTCCCCATAGCCTTCTTCTTCCAAACGGTCAACTGGAATGAAGCGCAGGGCAGCGGAGTTCATGCAGTAGCGCAGACCCGTGGGGACAGGGCCATCATCAAAGACATGCCCCAGGTGCGAATCGCCATTCTTGGAGCGAACTTCGTTGCGTTCCACAAAGAGCTTGCGGTCGGAGCGGGTGACAACGTTGCTTTCATCAATGGGCTGCGAGAAGCTAGGCCAACCTGTACCGGAATCATATTTATCCAGCGAGCTAAAAAGCGGTTCGCCCGTCACGACATCTGCGTAAATGCCTTCGTCATGCTTGTCCCAATACTCATTGCGGAAGGGGGGTTCGGTGCCTTCGTGCTGGGTAACTTTGTATTGCTCTGGCGTCAATTTCTGACGCAATTCGTCATCGCTAGGCTTCTTATATTCTTTAGTCATAATCTTTTCTCCTGGTGAACAACCGCATCAATAGGTTCGCAGTGATGAGACATTGGCGGTTTGATTAAGAATAGCACATTTTTTGCCGCGGTTACGCTGCCTTGCTTACGATTTTCACTCTAATTGATCCTTCAAAATTGGCTTGCTAGACACCTTGAGATGCAGAGATGCGATCAGGTGCGATTTTGCTCCATCCAGCGCACGCCATAATCGACCAGCGCGCGCTGGGGCATGAGCAGGGAGGGGGCATTGCCCACTTTGCCCTCACGCACCAAGCCACTGTCGCGTGCAAAATCACTGCCGATCTGCACAAAATCCGTGTCATCGATCGAAAGACATTTAAACTCGACCCAGCGACGCTCGCCATCGACCAAGATTGGGGCCGCGCTACCTTCCCACGCTTTGTTGGGATAGGTTGCACGTTCCTCTGCCAAGTGCAAGGATGTATTGTTGCCGTGCCCCACCCCCAGCAGCAGCACATATCCATCAAGATCGTAGAGGCGAGCCACGGGAGAATGCTCGCCCGTTGGCGATTCAAGCAAGTGGTTGGCGGTGATAAAAGTTGCGTGTTTACCCCAAGCGGCAAAGGAAGTTTGTGGGTGACTGCTCCGCAGCACCCCATCCTGTTTGCGAAAGGTCTCGACAAGCCTGCCCATCTCACGCGTAACTGTTAAATCGGGCATAAACGCGGGCGTCTCCTGGCGAATCGGCTCCCACCAACTCGCGGGGACGGGTGGATGTTGCCAGTTTTGGGGATCAGACAGGTTGCCGGTCATGGTAGGCATGACCAAAGTTCCTTCTGTCCCCAAGATGCCTTCGAGCGCCAGAATCAGCGCCTGGGCATCACCGATGATCCATTTGGCAATCGCTTTCATGGACGTATGCGCGATTACGGTCATGCCCGACGCAAGACCCAGAGCGCGCAGATTGGCAGTGAGGGAGGAGAGTGTAGGCGGTATCGGCTCGGCTTGCTCGTCGGACATTGGTTTCTCCTGGTAGGTTTGCTCGTGTCTGGTATTTCCATTTGTGGGCGTACCTTCCTCGAAGCCACCCAAGGGGTTCCCGGCTTCGAGGAAGGGTTTCTCGACTGATTCTATTCTAATGCAACACTAAACCCGCGCCCCGCCCTTCCTTGGAGCTTCAAGCTCCGAGGAAGGTTCTTTCTGTTTCCACCCACCTCGCCCTTTACCGAGATTGTCGACTCTCTTTGGCAAGTTGAGCATCTACATACGCTTTTAGCACTTCATTCATGCGGGACTGGTAACCCCGCCCCTCCTTTTTGAAGTACTCAACAACATAGGCATCTAGATGTGTAAAGACCCGCTGTTTTTGATTAGGACGAGTAACCACTGCTTTCTCCATCCACGCTTCGTCAAGCCCTGCTTCGTCGGGATCCGCGGCAACGGCAGCATCAATCTCTTCATCTGTCATAGCATCGGCACGCGCCCAGTCAGACTTACTTGCCATGCGCTTAAGATCTTCACTGGTGTAGCGACTGATTTTAGAGTTAGTTTCGGGTTTGGTCATATTAGTACCTCTGTTCCCTGCCTTTATTGGCAGAGCGATTATTGTACCACTCGCCCCAGCGCCGAATCGTCATCGCAGAAGCTGTACAAGCTTCCATCTTCAAACTGAACTTTTACTTCTCGACCGCGCTGGGTTGTGGTGCTGGAAAGGATGCGAC
>JBBQIG010000149.1:0-9708 GCA_038324715.1 Anaerolineae bacterium
TGATCAAATGATAAATACCATAACGCTCAGTCTCGATCAGACGCAAAAGTGCATCTGCGACATCGGGCGTATAGGTCGGATTGCCGATTTCGTCATCAACCACCTTGAGCGCACCGTTGCGATCCGCAGCAGCCACAATCTTCGACGGGAAATTATTGCCCCCAGGACCAAACAACCAGGCAACGCGCACAATATAAAGCTGTTCCAACAAACGACTCGCAGCCATCTCGCCAGCATGCTTGGAGCGCGCATACGCGGACTCCGGCGCGGGCTGATCATATTCCGTATAAAAGTCCCCTGGTTTGCCAGCAAAGACCTCATTGGTACTCACATGAATCAACGTTGCACCAAGTCGGGCGCAAGCAGTCGCCAAATGCAAAGGGCCAAGCGCATTCACGGCAAAGGCGGCATCAGGCTCCTTCTCAGCGCCATCCACATTTGTCCACGCCGCGCAGTTAATCACCAAGTCGGGCTGCGCATCACAAACTTGGAACACAAGGGCTGGCTGGGTAATGTCAGCCTCGGCACGCCCCCACGTAATCAGAGAGTGCAGGGGGCTAAACGCCGCTTGCACGGCCTGTCCCAACTGTCCATTGGCTCCCACAATCAACACACGCATGAAATTTCCCACCCTATAGGCTGTTTATTCTTTGGCTGCTGTTCTTTGGCTGGTTACTTACTAGCTGGTTATTCACGGCCTTCTGGCTCAATCAGTTCAATACGATTCTCAGGGGCATCTAAAAGGGGGGAAATCAGAGGAACAAAGCGCACGCCACCCAGCATACGCGTCACAACCTGGCTACCACGCTTGCCCACCAGCCAAAGCATCTGTTTTTCAGTAGGCTCTCCAATTGGAATCACCAAACGTCCTCCATCCGCTAATTGATTCCACAAGGGACGCGGCAATGCAGAGGCAGCGGCAGTCACCAGGATGGCATCATAGGGCGCATTCTTCGGCCATCCAGCAGCACCGTCACCGACATGCAAATGAGGCCAATAGCCCAACTCATTGAGCACGATCTCAGCTTGGCGAGACAAGCTCTCATATCGCTCCACCGACCAAATATTGCGTCCCCGTGCCTGCGCAGATGTTGTAGTCAACTCACAGAGAATTGCCGTCTGATAACCCGATCCCGTCCCAATCTCCAAAATACGCATGCCTGGCTGAAGCGCCAACGCTTGCGTCATCAGTGCGACCACAAAGGGTTGGCTAATCGTCTGACCCTCTTCAATCGGCAGTGCCGTATCACGAGTGGCCCACGGCTGCATTGCCTCACCCACAAAGGCCGCTCTGGGCACACGTGTAAAGGCATAACGCACGCGTGGATCATATATCTCAGGCCACCCGTCCAACCACGGTGGCTCATCCGTCTCATTTGCAGGCAGATCATCTTGGGGCATGGCATTTCCCCCGAACAAAGCCTTCAGCCGCAAGAACCAGCTAGAGCGCATGATGTCAGAAAGCATAGAGGATTATTGTAGCATAGACAGTGCCATCCCTCTAACTTCCCCAGATTCACCCGCTCACTCCCGCTCCAACTCGGCCAGAACCATCTCCGGCAAATGGTGACGCAAAGGCCATAGATCAACAAAGCCAACATGCCCGCCATATTGCTCAAGTTTCAAATCGAGCATCGGTGAAGGTTCTAATTCATCAAAATCTTTTATATCAATGACCGGATCATCAGCCGCCGTCACAATCGTGGTCGGTACTGTCAGCCCAACCAAGGCATCGCCCAACAGAGCATAGGAATTAAAGTAAGCATCCGCATCAGGAAACTCAGAATAATGCTGCACCAACCACTCTGTCATGGGTCGTATGTATTTCATCTTAAGTAGTGGATCAAATTCATACAACTCAGGGAAATTTTGCTCTTTTGCCATCAATGACTGCAGCCAACGGCTACGGAAATAACGGCGGAAATAATACTGTTGATCCAGGCGGTGTGAGATGCTTACTGGATTGATGGCAGGACTAATTGCCACCACACGCCGCAGATTGTGGATTGGCTGATCCGCATGGCGCAAAGCCATACGCAGCACAAAATTGCCGCCCAGCGATGGCCCAATCAGATAGACCGGCAGATCCCCAGCCCATGCCGCCACCTGCTGCACCGCACAGAGTGCCTCGTCGAGCAATGAACCCATAAAAAGACCGCGGTTCAACGCATACGGGTCCAAGTGGTATGCGGGCCCATGATCACGCAAATTGAGCCGAAAGAGATCATATCCTTCTGCAAGCAATCTCCCGCCAAGCGACAGGCCAAATGGAGAGTGACTACAGCCTTCCCACCCGTGCAATGCAATTACCAATCCTTTACTGGAAGCAGCCCCCTCAGACACCTGCCCGTTGCTTGCCTGCCCCTTAGTTGCACGATTGTAATACCCCATCAACCGTACATATTGATCCAAGCCTGTACAATCGTGCCCTGCATCAACAACTACCACTTGCTCACCAACCAATTCACCTTTGGCACGACGCATGGGATACGCGGAAGCAAAAGTTTGAATTCTGCCACCACGCAGCAAGCGATGGGGCCGAAACGCAGCTGAACGTACAAGATCCACGGCCAACTCCGCTTCAGCTTCAACTACCTCCTCAACTTCTTCACTTTTAGATTTCAATAAATTTTGCAGTTTCAACATAAATTCTATACCCACCATCTTCACGAAATTTAAGAACAGTCTCCACTTTGGGTCTGACGGGTACACAAATGCAGTGCCATACACTCCAATTCGCACATCTCATCCCTATACATTATGCGACTAAATTTACCACGGATGCGACGTTGCAGCGAGACGTTCTCTAGTGTACCCTAGGGTCAACGAAACCAACTGAAAGAATTTTTGCAAGATTTTCAAGAATCATTTCTATAAGGATCTCTATGCCGAGCACGCTAATTCATCATGCTGATTACATTGTTACCATGGATGCCACGCGTCGGGAGATACAAGATGGCGCAATCTTGATTCGTGATAACGTTATCGAATGGGTAGGTTCTGCGGAAGAGTTGCCCTTGCCAGCGCTCTCTGCCGACCACGGCATCAATGCGCGCGGCAAAATCCTGCTACCTGGATTCGTCAACACCCATCATCACTTCTTTCAAACACTAACTCGCGTGATACCAGGGGCACAGAACGCCCCCCTCTTTGATTGGCTCAAGACGCTCTATCCAATCTGGGCGGAACTCACCCCCGATGCTGTGCGCGTCAGCACCCAACTAGCGCTGCTCGAATTGCTGCTCAGTGGCTGCACCACCAGCAGCGACCATCACTATCTTTGGCCCAACGGCAGTCGCCTAGACGACCAATTTGAAGCCGCAGCCGCCATCGGCGTTCGTTTCCACGGCGCGCGCGGCAGCATGAGCTTGGGAGAAAGCGAGGGAGGACTTCCACCCGACCGCATCGTGGAAAATGAGGAGGTCATTCTGCATGATTCTCGTCGCGTGGTCGAGGAATACCATGATCCAGACCGATACGCCATGCGTCGTGTTGTCATTGCGCCATGCAGCCCCTTCAGCGTCACCCCCGACCTCATGCGCGAAAGCGCAGCCTTGGCGCGCAGCTTCAATGCCCCAGGCGCTGCCAGCGTGCGCCTCCATATGCACCTTGCCGAAACCAAAGACGAAGATGCCTACTGCCTTGCCCATTTTGGTCAACGCCCAGCAGTCTATGCCGAAGCATTAGGGTGGCTTAACTCGGATGTCTGGCACGCCCATTGCGTTCACATCAATCAGAGTGAAATTGAACAATTTAGCCAAACCCATACTGGCGTCGCCCACTGCCCAACCTCAAACATGCGCCTCGCCAGTGGCATCGCGCCAGTACGTGCCATGCGCCAAGCAGGGGTAGAGGTAGGATTGGGTGTCGATGGCAGTGCCAGCAATGATGGCAGCCATCTCTTGACAGAAGTGCGCCAAGCCATGCTGCTCCAACGCGTCATGGGGATCCCACCGCCATGACCGCACGGGAAGCAGTAGAACTAGCAACCCTGGGCGGCGCAGCAGTCCTGGGGCGCGACGACATTGGCTCACTAGCGCCTGGCATGGCTGCAGACATTATTGGCTTCGACCTCAACGCCCCAACCTATGCCGGGGCAGCCATTCACGATCCGCTGGCAGCCGTGATCTTTTGTCAGCCCCAAAATGTCGATCTTGCCCTCATCAACGGGCGCGTCTTGGTAGAGAACGGTCAGCCACTCCACGTAGAGATCGGTTTGCTTGTGGAAGCGCACAACAACGCTGCGCGCAACTTGCTTGTACGCGCGGGGCTGGCATAATCTTGATCGAACATCATCTTGACGAATCATTCATATTGACCAATCAAATTGACTAATCAAACAAGCGAGCACAACGCAAGCCCAGCCAGCCACACAGCAGGGAACATGACAGCAGGCATAGAAGTCATTCTGACCCATGAGCATACCGATTTTGACGCATTGGCTTCGTTATTGGCAGCGTCCTTGCTCTTTCCCAACGCCATCCCTGTCTTACCGCGCCAACTCAACCGCAATCTAACCAGCTTCCTGACTCTCTATCGCAACCAATTCCCCTTCATTACCTACAAAGACCTGTCGCGCGGCCCCATCCAGCGCGCCATCTTGGTCGATACACGCTCAGCCAACTGGGTCAAAGGCATGGACAACTCCACGCCCATCCAGATCATTGACCACCATGTCAGTGACAACCCACTGCCAGCCCATGTTCAGCTTTGGCACGAGCCAACCGGGGCCAATGCAACGTTGCTCATCGAAAAGTTGCGCGAGAACAACACGGACTTAACGCCGCTTCATGCCACGCTCCTGGCACTTGGCATCCATGAAGATACCGGCAGCCTTACCTATGCGTCCACCACCCACCGCGATGTCTACGCATTAGGCTGGGTCATGGAGCCTGAACATGGGGTCAATCTCGATGTCGTCAACCAATTTCTCAGCCATCCGTTGACAGAGTCACAGCGTGCGCTGCTCGATCTGCTGATCAACCAAAGCGAGTTTGTCCACATAAGCGGGCATACGGTCGTCATTAGCTGGGCGGATGCAATCGGATTTAGTGACGAATTGAGTGCCCTTGCCTCTCGCCTGCGCGATTTTCACGAAGCCGATGCGATTTTCATGGTAGTCGATCTGGGCGACATGATCCAGGTTGTCGCCCGCAGCACCAGTGATGAAATCAATGTGGGTACGATCACCGCCGAACTTGGCGGTGGCGGACACGCCCGCGCCGCCGCAGCCCCCATCAAAGATGAAGGCGGCAAAGAGGGTGGCGGCACACAAAAAGTATGCAAGCAGATCATCGACCTGCTCCATCGCCACAGTGGCATGGCAATGACCGTACAAGATATCATGAGCGTGGGGCGACCCCAAACGCTCACACCCGACATGAGCATCGAAGCCGCAGCCCAACTCATGCGCCGCTATGGACACGAAGGTTTCCCCGTCTTGCGCCGGCTCCCCGATGACAGCGAAGAGATCATTGGTGTGCTGACTCGACGCGAAGCAGATCGCGCCATCAATCACGACTTGGGCAACCAACCAGTCAGCCGCTTTATGCGCACAGGCAAGATTACCATACGCCCCGACACCACCATCTCCATGCTCCGCCAACTTATGATCGAAAGCCATTGGGGGCAGATTCCGGTTGTGGATGACCAAAACCGTCTGATTGGAATTGTCACGCGTACCGACTTGATCAAACTATGGGACGAAGACGCACTCCCCAGCCGCCATGTCCAAGCCATTACCAACAAATTGCAAGCGACCCTTGATCCGGCACAACATGCCTTGCTGCGGCTCATTGGACAGGAAGTGGATATTCTCAATTACACAGTCTATATCGTCGGTGGCTTTGTGCGCGATCTGCTGCTCAACAATCGCTCTGTGGATCCCGATTCGCTCGACATTGACGCAATGGATATGGACATTGTCATCGAAGGTAACGCCATTGCTTTTGCCCAACGGATGCAAAGCCTTTATGGGGGTAGGGTTGTGCCCCACAAACGCTTCAACACAGCCAAGTGGCTACTCGACGCCCCCAACCATCCCTTGCACATCGAAAAACTCCTAGCCGATCTTGGCAGCGGCGTTTCAGTTCAGGCCTTGCCATCACATCTCGATTTCGTGACGGCACGCACCGAATTCTATACCGCGCCCACAGTTCTCCCCACCGTCGAGGAGGGCAGCATCAAGCTCGACCTGCACCGTCGCGACTTCACCATCAACACCTTGGCTCTCTGTCTCAACCCAGATCGCTGGGGCGAGTTATTAGACTTCTACGGCGGCGTTAACGACCTCAACGAGGGTGTTATCCGCATACTCCACAGCTTGAGCTTTGTAGACGACGCAACGCGCATCTTGCGCGCAGTGCGCTATGAGCAACGCTTCGGCTTTGTAATCGAGCCGCGCACGCTCGAACTGTTGCACGATGCCATTGAACTTTTAGAACGCGTAACCCCGGCACGCATCCGCCATGAACTTGAACGCATCCTGCAAGAGGATCGACCAGAAAATTCGCTGGCACGCCTGCAAGAGTTGGGCATCTTAGCCCGTCTGCACCCCGACCTACATTTTGATGAGCAGATGGCACACTCGTTTCGCACGCTACGCGCACTTCGTACCCAAGCTAGCGACGACAGCCCACTTTGCACTGAATCGATTGACCTGCTCTACTGGGGCATTCTTATCGCGCAACTTCCAGCACAATCCCACGCCACGCTCACCCAACGCCTGGGATTACGCAGCGAAACGCAACAACTGATGCGCGGCCTTGCTCACCTTCACACCCATCTCGATGAATTAACAAGCGCCAACCTGCCACCCAGCCGAGTGGTTGCGCTCTTTGATCCCCTGAATCCAGTGGCACTTGCGCTCATTCCAGTGATTTATCCAGATGTTTATCCAAGCAACGCCCAGTTGCTCTTCTACACTGACCACTATCAACAACATTGGCAACACATTCATCCTGAAATTGGCGGACACGATCTTGCCACACTAGGCGTGCCCCGCGGGCCGATCTACAGTGAAATCTTAGCGACGCTACGTGCAGCCAAACTCGATGGCACACTCTTGACGCGTGCCGATGAAGAAGCATTTGTACGCAGCTATCTCCAAGAGCTTGAATGACCTCTATAAAACTACACGAACACCACCGCTTAAATCTCTCACATATTGGCCCTTGTTTGGCTGCCCCTTTAGCTGTTTGCTACAATAGTGTGTGGTATTTTTGCTACTTACAACGTCATCTATACATAGTACACTTGTGACAAGTTAAACAATTAACGAACACAACTAAGTAACAACATAGATCAACTAGATTAAAGGATTGCGTGTGGGCTTGTCATTGTGGCGTGATATTGCGATAGTTTGGCTAGCATTACTCTGCTTTATCGGCATGGTATTGCCACTGGTGGTGGCAGTCTTTGCTGTTAAAGGAATGCATGTTGCGGTAGATCGGACACCGCGTCTTCTGCGCCAAGCCCAGGGCTATACGCGCGCTCTGCGTACCCATGTGGATGCCGCTAGCTATCGTGTAGCAGATCCAGTTATCCAGGCCCAGCGTCATTCGACAAAGCTTTCCACTTTGCTTAACCGCTTGCGGCGACGCACCGAGCACCCCTTCTCAAAAGGAGAAAGTAGACCATGAAATACCGCACAAAAGCATTGCTGATTGGAACAGCCGTTGGGGCAGTGGTAGGCGCAGTACTCGCCTTAACCTCGGTAGATGGTTACGACGAGGCAAACGCCTCTGAAAACCCAATTGCCGCGCTCGGCCCCAGCGATTATTTTCAGCTTGGCATTGGCATTTTGACACTCGCACGCCAGTTTGGCAGCATGCTCAAACGGACTTAACCAGGCGGGCGCTAGTTATATCCTCATATCTATAAGGGCTATAACCACACATGGAAAATAGATGAAATCCATATAGAAGACGGCAGTCTTTAGTTAATAGGAGAACATAGTGTCTGACCAACTCGGCACAGAAGTTCGACCCTTGCTTGTTGCCATTATCGGCGCAGGCCCCTCTGGTTTCTACGCGGCAGGAAGTCTTTTGAACCAAAAAAACGTAAACCTGCGCGTGGACATGTTTGATCGCTTGCCCACACCCTTTGGGTTGGTGCGCTATGGCGTGGCCCCCGATCATCAAAAGATCAAATCTGTTTCCAAAGTTTACGAGCGAACCGCAGCAGACTCTCGGTTTCGCTTCTACGGTCATGTCAATTTTGGCACCGACATCACCCACGATGACCTACGTCAACATTATGATGCAATCATCTACGCAAGCGGTGCCCAGTCTGACCGCAAGCTGAATATCCCTGGCGAAGATCTCAACGGTAGCATTTCCGCTACTGAATTTGTCGCATGGTATAACGGGCATCCAGACTATGCCGATCTGGCACCCATCCTCAACACAGAGAATATCGTTGTGGTCGGTGTTGGCAACGTGGCAATGGATGTAGCTCGGATTTTAGCCAAAACAGTTGACGAACTCAAAGAGACTGACATTGCAGATCATGCGCTCGAGGTCTTGGCAGAAAGTCGTGTCAAGAATATCTTTGTTCTATCCCGTCGCGGCCCTGCCCAAGTAAAATTTACGAATCCTGAAATCAAGGAATTTGGTGAGTTAGCAAATGCCGAACCGGTGGTTGATGCCGCTGAATTGGAATTAGATCCCTTAAGTGCCCAAGAAATTGCCGAAGACAAAGAGGGCTTGCGCAACCTCGAGATCTTGCGGGATTTCGCCACGCGTCCGTCTCAAGGCAAAGATCGCAAAGTACATTTCCGTTTCCTCGTCTCACCCGCCGAGATACTGGACGATGGTGCGGGCAATGTTGGAGCGGTACGCATTGAACGCAATGTCCTCAGTCCCACAGCCGATGGCTATCTCAATGCTCGCGGCACAGGCGAAACCTTTATCATTCCAGCAGGGATGGTGATGCGCTCAGTCGGTTACAAAGGACTCCCACTACCGGATGTTCCCTATGAAGAGCGCTCTGGAACAATTTATAACCAAGATGGCCGCGTCCTCGATCATGCAACCCGCACACCTGTCGCGGGTGAATATGTCGTAGGGTGGGCCAAGCGTGGGCCTTCTGGCGTAATCGGCACCAACAAGCCCGACGCCGCCGAAACTGTCGAGTACCTGCTCGCCGACCTGCCCAACCTAACACCCGCACCCAATGCCGACCCAGCATCTATTGAAGCACTGTTGCAATCACGCGGCGTGACCTATGTCACCATCGCAGGCTGGCGTCTACTCGACCAAATCGAAACCCTGCGCGGCACCGATTCTGGTCGCCCACGCGTCAAGTTCACCAACACCGATGAAATGCTCCAGGCCATTGCCGAAGCCGCTGCGGGCGTCAACATCCCCAGTTAGGCCCACACGAAGGTCGCCCCACGCCAAATAGTAAATAGTGTGGAAGAACATAGGCAACGCAGAGATAGAACGGCAACGGGGCAGCCTCTAGAGGCTGCCCCGTTCTCTACTCTTCTCATTGCAAAAGCTTAGCTGGCGCTACAACTCACCACTTGCCAATTCAGATTGCACCTGCTCGGTCGCCTGCACCAAAACAGGATAAGGCTGGGCACCCGAAACCAAATAGCGGTCAACAAAGACCATTGCGGGTACACTGCTGATACCAAATTGCTGGGCTTGTTCAATATCGGCTTGTACCTGCTCGTCATAATCTGGCGCATCCAACGCCGCCCAA
>JBBQIG010000150.1:0-9669 GCA_038324715.1 Anaerolineae bacterium
CAGTGCCATGACCTCGAATAAGCCTTCAATCTCCTGCGGCGTGAGCACTGCCGTCGGTTCATCTAAAATGAGAATGTCCGCATTACGGTAGAGCGTTTTGACAATCTCCACCCGCTGGCGTACTCCTACGGGTAAATCTTCCACAATGGCATAGGGATCAATGGCGAGGCCATAGCGTTGGGAAAGTTCTTCAATGCGCTGCGCGACGGCGCGCGTGTTTAACAGCCCATTGCGCACGCTTTCACTGCCCAGCATGACGTTTTCGGCAACCGTCATCACCGGCACAAGCTGAAAGTGCTGGTGTACCATGCCAATGCCCAGGTGGATGGCATCGTTGGGGCTGCTCATCTGCACTGGCTTGCCCTGTACCAAAATTCCGCCTGCGGTGGGCTGATAGAGGCCGTAGATGATGTTCATCAGCGTGGATTTGCCTGCACCATTTTCTCCCAAGAGCGCCAAGATCTCCCCTTTGTACAAACTCAAGGTGATGTTCTCATTGGCGATGACACCCGGAAATTTCTTGGTAATCTGACGAACTTCTAAAACGGGTATTCGAGATTCGGTCACAAATGTCTCCTGGGTACAACAGGCAAACTTTTACTGCCTAATTTTACTTATTCCCTAATGATTATCGCTTGCATCTCTAAACACAGCAAGCAACCTCTCTTTCCTGCTTTATTTGATTGTTTTGTTTGTTCAGAACCTAGCGTACTGTACCCTCTGTCTCATAGACTTGACCTTCGGCGGCGGGTGGACGGACGCGCCCGACAAAGCCACTGACTGCGATGATGGTCACGACATAGGGCAGCATACTGACAAACTGGCGAGGTATAGTTGTCACCCCCGCCAAAAGCAATTCATTTTGCAGTGCCTGGGTATAGCCAAAGAGGATGGAGGCTCCCAATGCACCAAAGGGATTCCAGTTGCCAAAGATCATCGCCGCTAGTGAGATAAAGCCGCGCCCTGCGGTCATGCCTTCTTGAAATTGACCCACGGCTTCTAGCACCAAAAAGCCACCACCCAGCCCTGCCAGCGCACCGCCAATGCAGGTGTTGACATAGCGATAGCGGTTAACGGGAATGCCGACGGTGTCTGCCGCGCGAGGATGTTCGCCACAGGCGCGTGTACGCAAGCCCCAGCGTGTATAGAAGAGCGCCACATGCACGAAGACCACCAGCAGCAGCGCCATGTAGGTAATTGGCGGGTTGTCGAAAAGAATATTGCCGACCACAGGAATATCGGCCAAGATGGGAATGCGGATGGCGCTAAACCTGCCCACAGCCATGGCGTCGCGGTCAAAGAGATAGGCAGAAAAGCCAGTTGCTAAGATGATGATAACTGTGCCAGAAATGATCTGGTTCACCCGGAAGCGAATTGAGAGCAGGGCATGGAGCAGCCCCATGAGACCCCCAACCAGCAGCGCCGCAACCACACCGATCAGCAGGCTCGCCGGGAGGGGCCAATCGTTGGTGGCGACTTTGGCTACGAAGGCGGCAAATGCGCCTGCTAGCATCATGCCTTCAATCCCGATGTTGATAATTCCTGTGCGCTCACACAAGATGCCACTGAGCGCACCCAAGACCAGCGGCACAGCGGCGCGCAACGTAAAGTTTAGCGCGCTCACGCCAAAGAGCACACGTAGCCAGAGAGGCGATCCAAGGCCGGTGGTGTTGACCACGATCACCATGATGACGATGGCTACGGCCAAAATTCCACCGATGATAGAGGTGCGCCGCCAAATTGCTTTTGAGGTCATGGGGCCTTTCGGGTCAACCGGTCCAGCCGGTGCTGAGAGTGGTGGTGCTTTCGACGTCGTTGGCAGGTTTACGCAGCCGGAAGAGGCTGCGAATGATGATGGGGGCAGCCACAAAGATTAAGACCATCGCTTGGATGATCTGAATGATGTCGGCAGCCACCCCAGAGTCAAATTGCATACGTGTGGCACCCGCATCCAACGCACCCAGCAGAAAGGCTGACAAGACAACACCCAATGGATGGGTCTGACCCAAAAGCGCGACGGTGATGCCTTCAAAACCGACTGCACCACTGAACTCTGGGGCAAATTTGTGGTTAAGTCCAAGCGTTTCAATGGTTCCCGCCAGCCCAGCCAACCCTCCTGCCAAGGTCATTGCCAGGATGATGCGCTGGGAGACGCGCATGCCCGCATAACGCGCAGCTTTCATATTGAGTCCCACCGTACGGATCTCGAAGCCAAGAACGGTTTTATAGATGAGCCACCAGACCAGGAGCGCCACCACGAGGGCCAGTATAACGCCATAATGGATGCGGTAAGGAGGCCCAATCAGCCACGGGATCTGCGCGCTAGCCAAGACGTCGGCTGTCTCAGAGACTGCTCCTGCGGTGGGGTCCCAAAGTGGGCCTGGGGTCTGTCCCTGACTACCACCGGCATAGACTGTCCACCCGACAAAGTTGGCAGCGATGTAGTTGAGCATAATCGTGACGATCACTTCATGGGCTCCGGTTGTTACCTTCAGAATGCCGGGGATGGCACCCCAAATCATGCCACCGGCAATACCCGCCAAGATGGCGAAGGGGAGGTGGATGAATGCGGGTAGTCCTGCAAAATTGGTGCCAACGGCTACCGAGGCAATGGTGCCCATGAGGAATTGGCCTGATGCGCCAATGTTAAACAAACCTGCCTTAAAGGCCAATGCGACTGATAACCCCGTGAGGATCAACGGGGTCATTTTGCGAATGGTCGTAGAGATCGGACGGCCCCACTCAAAAGCCCCCCCAAATAATCCTCGATAGGCCTGAATGGGGTCATCGCCAAAAATGAGCATGATGATTGCACCAATCACCAATGCTGTCACCACAGCCAAGACAGGAATGAGCATGACGCGGGCCATACGCTGCACAAAAGATGCCGTCATTGAAACTCCATTAAGAGCGATCTACTTGTTGACTCACAACTTACAGGGGTACGGTACACTGGGATAACTATCTGGGATAACTATCTGGGATAAATATACAGTGCTAAACGTGTAGGGCAAAACTTAGAGGCTCAGTCACTCTAGATGAAAAGCGTACCTAGGATGCTTGCACTTCCTGTAGATGCGAGGAGGCGCAACTCGCTGAAGATTGGCAAAACGGGAGGGTCGGCACGACCCTCCCGTTTTGCCATGCAATCAAAATCAAACAGAATCCTTGCGCCAGATCACTTTGGCGCAAGGATAGAAACTATGATGCATTTACTGGTGTTTGCAATGTGCCTACTGACCGTAGCCAGTGGTGATGGAGCCATCCAGCAGCCCTGAATTAACCTCCGCCAGTTGATCCTTGACTTCTTGTGGAACAACGTCCTCAAAGTCATGGAACGGAGCCAGTCCTGCCTCACCAAAGGAGTTTCCACCGGTAAAGGTGCCAGCCGCAACGCTGCTGATTGTAGAAAGCACGGCTGGCGTGATCAGCTTCATGGCGCTGGAAACTAAGCAGGGGCGTGCGGCAGGGAGAGTATCCCACTGGTCGGTGTCTACGCCGATGCAGAAGAGACCTTCCTCTGTGGCAACTTCTTGCAGCGCACCATTGCCTGTTAGACCGCCTGCACCGAAGATAACATCCGCTCCTTGGTCAATGGCTTGTCGAGCAGTCGCCGCACCCCATTCAGGGTCGGTGAAGGCTTGTGAAAGCTCGCCAGGATGGTAGGTTGAGATGACATTGATGTCGGGGTTAACATATTGCGCTCCTGCTTCGTAACCTTCCTTGAAGGCGACGACAGGCGGCACTAAGTCTGTGCCCAAAACAGCGGCGATGGTGCCACTCTCGGTGAGATTTGCAGCCAACACACCTGCCAAGAAGCCCGATTGATCCTCGGGGAAGACCAAACCGACCAAGTTGGGAATCGTTTCTGCCTGAAATTGGTCAACGCCGATGAAGTAGATGTCTGGGTTTTCTTGGGCGGCTGCAATTGTCGCCTCGGTTAATGCAAAACCCACTGTGACAATTACATCATAGCCAGCATCCACAAACTGTTGGATGTTGTCGGCATAGTCGGTGGCAGCTTGGGTCTCGACATAGCGGAAGTCGTCTTCATCCACTCCTGCGGCTTCTGCATACTGTAGCACGCCTTCCCACGCTGACTGATTAAAGCTGCGGTCATTGACACGACCCACATCTGTCACCAGACCCACTTGCAGAGGTGTTGCCACAATTGCAGCCTCTGCAACCGGTTCACCTGTGAGAGTGGCTTCAGCTTCATCAACAGGCTCTGTGGTTGCCTCAGCTTCTTCACCTGCGGCTGGTGCTTCTGTCGCAGCGGGTGCTGCGGTGGGGGCAGCACAGGCTGCCATTAGCAGAACCAATGCCATCAGTAGACTGGCGATCCCAAAGGATCGTTGTAGACTCCACATAATGCTTTGCATCCTCTCTACATATAGGTACAATGGGATAGCCATCATTTTGCCCTTGAGGGTCCTGCCATGTTGGGCAGAAGGTGACTAAAAACGAAAGCGTTACAGTTTAAGATAACTGTTTGGCGGTTGACCTAAAAGTGGGGGTGATTCCAGAGTGAGGAGGATCACTCGGTTAAAGGGTCGTCGGTGTGGCTTTAAACTTAGTTTGAGTTCAACTGTGTCATCTGATCCTTATTTACGCCATTCTTATTTACGGCCAAGTATACCCAACGCGCTTGTCGCGCTCAAAGCAGTTGTAGGAGCTTCTTAGATGCAAATTTCTTTAGGTGTACGCCGGTCACTGCAACAGTGCGCCCAGGCAGATGGCACATTTGCCATGTTGGCAATTGATCAACGCGGTAGTTTGGTGAAGGCCATGAATCCTGAAGACCCTAATTGTGTGGGGTATAACGAGGTCATTGCGTTAAAACGTGATGTGATTGGCGTGCTGTCACCTCTGGCAAGTGCGGTCTTGTTGGATGTGGAATACGGATATGGCCCGTGCGTTGCCTCGGACGCGCTGGGTGGGCAGACGGGGCTGTTGCTGGCGCTGGAAAAGAGTGGGTACGATGGCGATCCCACCGAACGGCATACTGCTTTGCTGGACAACTGGAGTGTGGAGCGCAGTGCCAAAGCGGGAGCCAACGGCATTAAGCTGTTGGTCTACTATCACCCGGATGCGGCGAACGCGGCTGAGCAGGAAGCCTTGGTGGCAGAGGTGGCGTGCCAATGCCACGTTTGGGAGTTGCCCCTCTTTTTGGAGCCGCTCCACTATTCGCTGGATCGCCATATGAAGATCGTACCCAACACCGAACGTCGTCGCGTGGTTGTTGAGACTGCACGCCGCTTGGTTCCGCTGGGCGTTGATATACTCAAAGCCGAGTTCCCGCTGGATGTTACCCAAAGCCAAGATCAAGGCGAATGGGCTGACGCCTGTGAAGAGTTAAGCGATGCCACGCCCGTTCCCTGGGTGTTGCTGAGTGCTGGCGTAGATTTCGAGACCTATTTGGAGCAGGTGCGCGTGGCTTGTGATGCGGGCGCGAGTGGCGTACTCTGTGGTCGTGCGGTCTGGAAAGAGAGTGTGCGGCTGGATGAGCCGGCACGCATGCACTTTTTGCAAACGACTGGCTGCGAGCGCTTTCGCCGTCTAGCCGCCGTGGTGAGCGAACGTGCACGCGCCTATACAGACTTTTATCCGGCGAGTAATGGCGAAGCGTTGGAAGGTTGGTATCGCTAACTTCTTGTTGATTCCCAATGACCCTCTCATTCCATCTTCGCCTCTATTTTTTACCCTATTTCTCTACCCTATTCTTCTATCCTAGAGTAACGAAACCTTTCTGATGAAGCCTATCTCTACGTTGGTTGGTGTTGATGTCGGTGGCACCTTCACTGATTTTGTTGTTTTGGATGCTCAAGGGCTGCGCGTGCATAAAGTGCCCACTACACCCGCAGATCAGAGCCAAGCCATTGTTGCGGGGTTGGCTGCTTTGGGCATTAAGGAGAACAGTGAGGAGGGCGCTGGGACAGACACTGATGATGCGCAGATTGTGCATGGCATGACTGTTGCCACCAATGCCCTGTTGGAGCGCAAGGGTGCACGCACAGCCCTGCTCACTACGGCAGGGTTTGCCGATCTGTTGGTGATTGGTCGTCAGAATCGCCCCCATCTCTACCAACTGGTTCAGGCACGTCCACCGAGCTTGGTGGCGGATGCTTGGCGTTTGGAGGTGGACGAGCGTTTGGATGCGGAGGGCACGGTGCTGACGCCATTGGATGAGGCGGGCATGGCGCAGATTGTGGCGCAGTTGGCGGCGGGTGACGTGGAAAGTCTTGCTATTGTCTTTCTCTTTGCCTTTCGCAATCCCGACCATGAGCAGGTCGCGGCCGCAACGATTCGCGCTGCCTTGCCTGATCTGCCGATTTCACTGAGCAGCGCCATCTTGCCTGAATACCGTGAGGTGGAGCGCACAGCGACCACGGTGATCAATGCCTATATTCAGCCGCTGGTTGCACGCTATTTGCGCCGCTTGGCACAGGCATTGCATGGGAGCCAAGTGCGTATTATGCAATCGAATGGCGGGGCGATTGGACTAGAGCAAGCGGCAGAGCAAGCGGCGCGTTTGGTGCTGAGTGGCCCGGCTGGGGGCGTGGTGGGTGCTGTCGATGTGGCGCGTCAAGCTCTGGATGGTGCCGCGCCCCACCTGATCACCTTTGACATGGGGGGAACCAGCACCGATGTCGCCCTTTGCCCTGGTCGCATTCCAACTACTGCGGAAAGCGTGATCGGCGATCTGCCCTTGCGCCTCCCCATTATTGACATTCATACCGTGGGCGCGGGTGGGGGAAGCGTTGCCTATGTGGACATGGGGGGCGGGCTGCGCGTGGGGCCGCGCAGCGCGGGTGCGCTTCCAGGCCCTGCTTGTTATGGGCGTGGCGGCAGCGAACCCACTGTGACCGATGCCAACCTGGTGTTGGGGCGGCTCGACCCGCAAGGCTTTTTGGGCGGACAGGGAGATGTGGGGCTGGATAGTGATGCGGCGCGGCGCGTGCTCTCTGCATTAGGCGAAGAAGTGGGTCTTTCGCCAGAGGCCGCGGCGCTGGGCGTTGTGCAAATTGTCAACGCAGCAATGGAACGGGCATTGCGGCGCGTATCGGTGGAACGAGGCTATGACCCGCGTCGCTTTACACTCTTACCCTTTGGGGGGGCAGGGCCATTGCACGCATGTGAGTTGGCTCAAGCGCTGGACATTCGGCGCATTTTGGTGCCTCCTTTCCCTGGTGTGCTCAGTGCCTATGGTATGTTGGTTGCCGATGTGGTGCATGATGCCGCACAGACAATCTTGCAGTCCGCGGGCGAACTCATCAATGATCTGACTAGCTTGCACGCTCTCTATGTTCAACTGGCGCATCAGGTGCAAGCTGTCTTGGCACAAGAGGGGATTACCATGCCACAACTGGAAGCCGCGCTTGATTTGCGCTATCGCGGTCAGAGCTATGAGTTGACTGTACCGCTTGCGCTGCCGCTTACCTTTGCGAGTGTGGCGGAGACGGTGGAGGCTTTTCACCAGAACCATGAGCAGCGTTATGGCTATGCCATGCCCGACGAGCAGGTGACGGTGGTGACACTGCGTGTGGTGGGGCGTGGAGAGGGAGCGCGGCCTGTGCTGCCCAAACAAGCACTGGGTGGGAGGGATGCGACGGGGGCGCAGGTGGGAGAGCGTGCGGTCTGGTTTACGGCAGAGGGACCTACAATGACTAGGGTTTACGCACGAACAGAACTGCGCGCGGGAAATACCTTTCGCGGCCCTGCTTTGGTGCTGCAATATGATGCCACCGTCGTAGTTGCCCCCACGTGGAGCGCACGCGTGGACGAGTGGGGCAATTTGTGGCTGGAACGGGAGGAGTTATGAGCACGCAAACAAGTACTTCACAAATAACTGATCCCATTACCCTGGAACTCTATCGTCACCGGCTGGCGGGTGTGGCGGAGGAGATGGGAATTACGCTGCGGCGCACAAGCTATTCGCCCAATATTAAAGAGCGTCTCGATTTCTCCTGTGCTGCCTTTGATGGAGCAGGACGCATGATCGCCCAGGCTGCGCATATCCCCGCGCATTTGGGCGCAATGCCAGCCAGCGTGCAGACCATCCTTGAGCGTTTTCCCACCTGGGAACGGGGTGATGTGGTGATTGTAAATGATCCCTTTGAAGGGGGCAATCATCTGCCCGATATCACAATGGTTGCCCCTGTCTTTGCCACCGATGATGATCTTGGGGATGCGCTGGTGCCAGATTTCTTTGTCGCCAGCCGCGCCCATCATGCCGATGTGGGGGGGATGAGTCCTGGATCGCTGCCACTTTCCACCGAGATTTACCAAGAGGGAATTATCATCCCGCCGATCAAGCTCTATAAGCGCGGGGTGCTGAATGAAGATTTGCTGCACTTGATTTTACGCAACGTACGCACACCCGATGAGCGGCGCGGCGATTTGGCGGCACAGCGTGCGGCTTCTGCCGTCGGCGAGCAACGGTTGTGTGCGTTGGTGGCAACGTATGGGCGTGAGGAAGTGATGACTTATACCACGGCGCTGCAACACTATTCAGAACGGCTGACACGCGCTGCCATTGCCACTTGGCCCGATGGCGTCTATCCCTTTGAAGATGTGTTGGAGTTGGTGGATGGCGATCATGTGACATTGTTACCCATTCGCGTCACGGCGACCATTGCGGGGGATGGCGTGACTTTTGACTTCACAGGCACCGCGCCCGTGATGCGTGGCTCGCTTAATGCCGTGATTGCCATTGCCCAATCCGCTTGTTATTACGTGGTGCGCTGCTTAGTGGGCGATGAAGTGCCGATGAATGCTGGCTGTTTTGTGCCTGTGCAAGTGGTTGCGCCAGAGAATTGCATTGTCAATGCACTGTCGCCCGCGGCAGTGGCAGGGGGCAATGTGGAAACCTCTCAGCGTATCACTGATGTGGTCTTGGGCGCATTGGCTCAAGCATTGCCCGATCTCATTCCTGCTGCCAGCCAAGGCACGATGAATAACCTGACTATCGGTGGGAGGCGGCTAGATGGCACGCACTATGCCTATTATGAGACGATTGCCGGGGGCATGGGTGCGGGGAAGGCTGGCAATGGCTTGAGTGGGGTGCAGGTGCATATGACCAACACGCTCAATACGCCTGTGGAGGCGTTGGAGATGGCTTTCCCCTTTCGCTTGCTGCGTTATGCGCTGCGTGCGGGTAGTGGTGGCAAGGGCGCACAACATGGCGGCGATGGCGTGGTGCGTGAATACTTGCTGTTGGCTCCTGCCACGGTGACGATGCTGAGTGAGCGGCGCGTGGTGCCGCCGTGGGGGTTAGCAGGGGGCGATCCAGGCGCGCTGGGGCGCAATTCATTGATTCATGCCGATGGGCATGTTGAGGAACTTCCCAGTAAATTCACGCGCTATCTTGAGGCGGGGACGCGGTTGCGCATTGAGACGCCTGGGGGTGGCGCGTGGGGTGAGGCTGTTTTATAGGGCGGGGGGCGTGTTTGACCTTCCTCGGAGCTTGGAGCTCCAAGGAAGGTGTAGGAGTGAGATTAGGGGGTGGCAGTCACGTTAACGTGACTGCCACCTTTTTCGTCTTGCACATTTTTCTGCGCATCATTCTCTCGTTGTGGTAATGAGTGGCAATTTAGTTGGTGAAATCATTTAAAATAGCCGAAACTTTTTCTGAGCTTTTATCGTCATCAGTGAAAGAAGCGTATGACA
>JBBQIG010000151.1:0-9575 GCA_038324715.1 Anaerolineae bacterium
TAGCACTGTCCGTCGCCTGAGTTTTGAAGCCTGATTTTGTCAAAAGTCCAATAACCCTAAATGACTAGGAGGTACCTAGTTCTTCCTAACTGATGCATCAATGGCTGCAACTAATCATTGAGTAATAAATCGCCCCTAGAATTTATCCAGTTGTAAACGTGCCGTCAGTATGACAGATTGTTGTGCATTGCGTCTATATCCACTCATAGTTGGAGTCAGTCACTGAAACTAAACAGATATGTGGTCAACTTGACCAGTGCTGCGGAATATTATGAAGCTCGATCAACGAGTGGATTGACTTTTACAATGCCAGCATAAAGACGTATGGTTTTATCTGCCCCAGGGACTAGTCCAGTTGGAGTGAGAGTCTAGACTTCTCCGCAAAAGCAGCGGGTGGGATATAGCCCAAACTGCTGTGCGGGCGATGATAATTGTACACTTGTCGCCATTGTTCGATAACGGTCTGCGCTTCCTGCCCATCTGCGAACAGCCACCGGTTCAAACATTCCGCCCGAAAGGTGCCGTTGAAGCTCTCGATAAAAGGATTCTCCCAGGGACTGCCTGGCTTGATATAGAGTGTGTGGCAGTGATGCTCCCGCAGCCATTGCTGCAGGGCAAGGGCAATGAACTCAGGGCCATTGTCACTGCGGATGTAGCTCGGTGCGCCGCGCACCAAAAACAACCATTCCAGCAGTTGGATAACCTGTTGCGATGGAATCGACCGCGCCACATGGATGATGAGGCACTCGCGCGTGTACTTGTCAAGCACGGTCAGCAACCTGAGTTTACCACCGCGTTCTATCCGACTCTCGAGGAGCTCATAGCTCCACACCTCATTGGGGCGGGTGGCACGCTGGAGTTTTCCATTGGAGTCGCCATAGCGTCGCTTAGCAGCTTTGCGCCGCGGCAGTTGTAAGCCTTCCTGTCGCCAGATGCGGTACACTCGTTTGCGGTTAATCTGGTGTCCATCTTGCTTGAGTATGGCAGCAATAATTCGATAGCCATACATCGGCTGTTCCTCGGCATTGCTGCGGATGAGGGCGACAGTCTTGCTTTCATCTTGGCGCAGACGAACTTGGTAACGGACGCTGGAGCGCTGAATGCTAACTAGCTGGCAAGCATGTCGCTGCGACAGCCCTCGTTCTGTCATCAGGTGCTCGACTGCACGCCGTCGGTCTCGAGGGATCACCATTTTTTTGCCACCAGATCTTTCAAGGCATCGATATCCAGTGCCTGCTGAGCAACTATCTTTTTCAGGCGGCTGTTTTCTGCTTCAAGTTCACGTAAACGCTGTAGTTCGTTGGCGTCGACGCCGCTGTACTTATTACGCCAGCGGTACACTGTCTGCTCGGACACCCTGTACTTGCGGCACACGTCGGCCACTGTCGTCCCGCTCTCCACTTCTTTCAGGATGCGAATGATCTGTTCTTCCTTGTACCGTGTTCCTTGGCTTGCCATGAGACTATCCTCCTTGCTCAATTATATGCGATAGTTTCACTCTTCCTGGTACACTTTTTCGGGGGACAGATCAGGTTTACTAACCAAAATCAGCAAACCCTCTATATTGAGGTAATCATAGTCTGCATAAATCTCTGATCTAAGTGCGACTCAAATCCTGTGACCGGACCGCCTGTTCCGTGCCCCTTGCCTTTTTCCGTGTAAAGGTAAAGCAGTGGCCCAAAAGCAAGCATTATGGAATTATTACCAGCATCTGCATATTCAATGTGGGCCAGTTGTGACTCTTTTATGTTTGTGGCTGCGATGAATCCTTGCCCGTGTGGCTACTACGGCGACGAGCGCAAAGAATGCACCTGCTCGATTGGTCACGTGCAGCGCTACCAAGGACGCATCAGCGGCCCGCTCATGGATCGCATCGACATTCACGTGGATGTACGCCGTGTGCCCTTCGAAAAGCTGGCGGGGCTGGCCGGCCGCGAATCCTGGGCCACGATTCGCGCACGTGTCGAAACGGCGCGCAAGGTGCAGGCCGAACGCTTCAAGGCGTGGGGCAAGTCGCACGTCTTCGTCAACGGGGACATGGGACCGGCCGAGGTGCAGCACTTCTGCGAACTCGACGAGGAAGGCAAGAACCTCATGTGCGCCGCCGTCCGGCAGATGGACTTGAGCGCGCGGGCGTATCATCGGGTGCTCAAGCTGGGCCGCACGATTGCGGACTTGGCAGGCGAAAAGAAGTTCGAAGTGGCGCATCTGGCCGAAGCGAGCCAGTCCCATCCGCGGGGGGTGATGTAGGCATGTGTCAAATCAGGATCGCTTTTTCCCACCACAAAGTGGTAGGATTAGGCTAGACGACGTTTTTGAGATCCGAGCTTGAAGAGAATGCAAGTGGAAGCCCAGATTGAACAACGAGTTGCAGTCGATCCAACCGTGATGGCGGAGAACTCCCTTCACGTGGCAGGCGCATTGTTCAGTCCGGCAATCGGTATCTCAGTAATCTACCGAGCATCGCTAATGCCCGCATGGCCATCTGCGGCGGTTTGACCGAAACGACCTCCTGCTCGTGATCTGAAAACAGCATCCCCAGCAGCACAGCTGATTTGAAATTCTTGGGCGGCAATGTCACGCCTTGCTCCGTGACCAAGGTGTGGAATCTCCGGAAGAAGCGTTCGAACTCCAGGGCGGGCTTGTGCACATTGATCAACGAGACAGGCACCTTGTTCCTGAACGTGTGTGCTGTACCCGCAGGTACGCTGTGTGTCTCGCCGGCGGCGACTTGCTGCCATTCGCCTTCGACATTGACATTGACCTCCAATACGCCCGAGAGCACCTGATAACTCTCCTCGGCATGGGGATGAATGTGCAACGGAGGGGCGTCTCCCATGGCGGTTTCAATTTCAAAACGCATCCCTAAAGATTCCCCAGTGGTTTCTTCCGCGGAGCGCGTGATCTCCCAACGTCCGGGGAAACCGCCAAAATCAAGAATCCAATTGCTGAACGGGTTATATCCTTGCTCTTGTGGCAGGATGCGGTACGCACGCCGAGGCACCGCTCGTGGACAGTTGGGCGTGCCTACCGCTGGATGCGCAGATCGGGGATGTAGAGCGTCTCGGGACTGGGGCGCGTGCCGCTGACGATGGGGCCTCGTAGTTGAAGAGGATGCCACCGATGTACTCACCGTCCACGTAGCCCTTCACAACCACCTGCACTCTGCTGCCCTCGGGCACTGTCTCACCCGAAATGAGGGTGAGGGTGTTGCTTGTGGTTTCGCCCGCACCCAAGGTCACGCTCTCCTGCTCCAGGCGGGGTCTCTATTCCATGGGCAGGCTCACCTCGCGGATCTCCAGGTTGACCGTCTTCTCCTCGTCGTAGGGATGGCGCACGACAAAGTCGAAGGGATGTGCTTCGCCGGCAATGGCGGCTGCGGCGAGAGCTCGGCTGTCGCTACGATCTGATAGAAGCTGCTGGTCTGGAAGCTCTGCTCCTGAGCCCGTTCCGTGATGTCCTGGCGCAGCTCGTCGATCAGTTCTTGGCTCATGCCGCTCTGCTTCATGTAGTCCAGGGTCTCGGCGTCAAAGTCGTAGCGGTTGTTGTTGATGGTGTTGTGCTTGACCCAGGTAGTGCCGCCGAAGTTCCAGACGGCACCGTTCTGACCGTAGATCCTCATCGCAGGTAGGAATCCGGTCGTCAACGCTTTTAGGACTACCTTCTCATTTTCTCATTCCGATATCCATTGCCCGCATCACCAGCACGACCAGATCAAAGGCCTGGCACACTTGACTTTTGAAGTCTGTTCCTGAAAGAGTGACCCATGTCTTCGTGTAGCGATATTTCTATTTATAGGGGGCTAAAAGCCGCTAAATCTCAACTACTCTATTCCAGTGGTGGACGGAACTTATAGCCATAGATAATTTGCCCCTCGTTCCCATCTTCACGAATCTTGCGCGTCACCATCTCCACACGCATTCCGATATGCACCTGATCGTGATCCACATCCGTTAACTGTGCAGTAATCATCGGCCCGTCATCCATCTGAATCAAAGCAACTGTATACGGCTTCTGCTCCTCAAAACCCTTAGGCGCACTGTACATGGTGCTGAAACTATAGACCTCGCCGCGTCCGCTTAAATTGCGCTTGGTGCCAACGAGTTCAGTTTGCTTTGTAATAGCCGCCACTAGTCATCTCCTGATAGACTCAATCCAACAGAGTGGGGCAGCATAAAAGAAAATTCGTAAGAGTTGGTCTCTGCCTCCGTATGACTTACTTTACCACAATAGGGGCAAAGACGACGGGGGGGGAAAACCAGCCTCTCACATTCCGGGCATACCTCGCTGCGAAGAGCATAACGTTCTTTTGTGGTACGCCACAGAACTGGAATTGCCATAACTATACTATCTCCTCATCACATTGTGCAGTTTGAGGTCAGTGCTCTTCATGAACACGGGTACACCTCAAAAGCTGCGAAATATCCGATAACCAAATTGACATCTAAGTAACTACAAAATAACCACAGTAGATGACCGTTGCTATTGCATTCCGCATCCGGTTTCTACTCAATGTCAACAGTGTAGCATTTTAATTTTCTCAATATCTATCGATCTGGCATTTTCTAAAGTGCGATAGCTTTTGATAGGTTTTGCACCCGGCAAATGCCTATACTGTGCCTATCAATCTTCTGGTTGATAGCTTTTGATAGCCTTTTTGCATGTTTGCAGGAATAAATACATGAAAATTACAAATTAAAATGTGATTCTGAGTGTGATTCGCCACACCCCCCACAAAACCTTCGAGGAAGCAACCCAAAGGGTTCCGGCTTCCTCGAAGGTGTACACCCACGGTCTTGCTTATAATCAGTAGCTGCTCAAGATCGAATGTAACGAAGCTGATGGCTCGTTACACCCCTAGAATATGCGTAACAATTGTGGCACCACTGCCACCAATGTTCTGTGTCATGCCAATCTGGGCGTGGGGTACTTGATTTGCACCCGCCTGCCCGGTCAGTTGCTGCACAGCCTCCACAATTTGATAGATGCCGGTTGCGCCTACTGGATGCCCACGGCTCTTCAGCCCGCCCATTGTGCTAATTGGCAGATCACTGTGGATACCGATGGCGTCTTCATAAGCTAAACGCCAACCCTCGCCACGCTTGGCAAAGCCATTGGATTCCAAGCTTAACGCGCTCATAATCGTAAAAGCGTCATGTAGCTCAAAGAAGTCCAAATTTTCAGGGTGTAGACCTGCTTGACGCAACGCTTTTTGGCTGCTGACTTGTGCTGCTGCCAAAAAGAGCGGGTCGCGGCGATCATGGACTGCCAACGTATCGTTGGCGCTGGCACTGCCCAAGATCTGCACCGAACCCCAATGATGCCCGGTTGTAAATGACTTCACGCGATCCGTAGGCACCAGCACCACTGCCGCCGCGCCATCACAGACCGGGCTGCTATCCATAATGTTGATGGGTGTCGCAATCAAGGGTGCATTGACATAAGTTTTGAGGTCAATTGCATCTTGAAACATTGCGTTAGGATTGTTCACCCCATTGCGATGGGCATTGATGCTAAAGCCTGCAAAGGCATCCAACGGCACCTTATGTTCGTGCATATAACGCTGCATAATCAGTGCGTTTAGTCCCACAAAGCTGACGCCATGTAGCGCCTCATATTCGGCATCGGAGGCAGTGGCAAGACCTGCGGTTGTATCTTTGCCAACTGTGTCCGTCATCTTTTCTAATCCAGCGACAATGACGACATCATGAAAACCAGAAGCGACTGCCATTGCGCCCACGCGTAAAGCCGCCGCACCAGAGGCGCACGCCGCCTCGATCTTAGCCGCTTCAATGCCATAGAGTCCACAATAGCCCGCGATCAGGGTTGCTAAGTGCTCCTGATCAATCAGGCTACCACTGAGCATATTGCCTACATAGAGCGCATCAGCATTCTCAATACCCGCATCCGCCATTGCCGCAGTCACGGCGGTGTAGGCAATCTCACGTGCCGAGCGGCCCCACAATTCACCTACGGGCGATTGACCAATCCCGATGATGGAAACACCACGCATACATCCTCCTGGGCGACCTTGACGATCATCATCATCTTCACCACTGCTAACTTTATTTGTACTACCCTCTAATTAAAGCATAACTGCTATTTGAGTATGTAATACGTCGTATGTTTTTTTATGATTCACAAAAGCCCATTCGCGTCTAGCGGTAGCCACATATGCCAGCTAGCATGATTCATTCCACATCGCATCCGTTGCTTAAATTTTCGAGTTCTTTGAATTCCCTATAGACACCCATGAAATAATCTCTATAATAGGAAGTGTTGTTGATCCTGGCACGTGTACTCCAAGCCTATTCAATCTGGCGGCAAACCATTCACCCACCGAGATACTCCCTTATCTCTGGAAGATGTAAACAGCGCAACCGATTAAAACCCAAAAGTACATCGTCATTTATTTCACTCCTATTCCGCAAGGCAGCAAACTCCCTAGCCCCCTTCACAGCCTATTCTCGCTGCCAGACCCTATTTATCTACGCTAACTTAACAGGTTTATCCAGCGTAGCATCTGCCATTCGTCAGCGTTTGGCTCTCTCCCACCGAAGGAGGTTCTGCATGGTTCTACTCAAGGTTTGCCGTCGTCATGCGCGTCGTACCGGATTTATCGCGCTGTTGGGGGTCATTGCGGCCTTGCTCCTGCTGCGCCCCAGCATCACGGACGCGGCCAGCGAAGGCAATAACCCCCCCACCAACATGACCTGTCAGGGCTGGGAGCGCGATACAGTGCGCATCTCTTGGAAGGATAACGACGATGATGAGGTCAACTACCGACTCGAACGCTCTATTGACGGTGCTGCCTTCGTCGAGATCGCCACAATATCGCCCAATGATGGGGGTGGCTATGACGCCTACCACGATACGGGCATCGACGTAACCAAGAACTATCGCTACCGGGTGCGTGGTGCCCATGCGGACAGTAGCTTTACCGGCTATGGGCCGATCTGTAATAACCGGCGCATCTTCGATACCTCCGCTACACCCAACAATGGCTTCCGTCTCTTTTATGGTCTTGATGGAATCGACGACTGTCCCGCCATTGACGGCAACCGCGTCTGCCTTACCGACACAAATTCGGGGGGCAACAATGTCTTTGTAACCCTCCAGCAACTTGCGCTGGAGGGATCTGCCGATGCCTTTTTGCGTGTGGGTTTTGACCTCGACTCTGCCGCACCTAAGGGTGGGCTGGACAAGATTCCCGTTAATGTCGTCTGGTGTGACGGTGGCGGCTGTGCAGGTGGCAGTTCGCTAGGGCTTTCGCCTTTCCTGATGGAGACTACATTCGACATCGCTACGCGCTCGGGTGATCCCGTTGCCTATATCGTAGGGGAGCACGAAGTCTTTCATTTCCAGCAGTTCAAGTATGGCGGGCTTAACGACCCCGCCGGAGCATGGGTGGTCGAGGGGCAAGCGCGCTCGTCGCAGGACAAGATCTGCATCGGTGCAAATCGAGCCACTGCACTCTGTTTCGATGACATCGCCACCGGCTTTGCAGGCTATGTGGGGCAGGTCAACAGCTACCTGGCAAATACCGCCACACCGATCAACCAGTCGTCCTACTCCGCTGCACTCTTCTGGACCTATGTGACTGAGAAATTTGGCACCTCTGCCCCTGGTGATACCGTCGAGGCGGGCATGAATTTGATGGCAGAATTCTGGAAAGAATCTGCCGCTATGCCCGATCGCGATGGGATTGCGGTACTCAACAGCACTCTGCAAACGTTGGGCACGCCCATGCGCTTCCGCGACATCTGGAAGGACTTTGCGGTTGCCAACTATGCCAAGAACCTGACTGGCGCGCCTGTGCCAGCCAAATACAAGTATGCGGACATGGCCCAGCCAGGCGGCAACTATAACAACGTAAGCTTTGTCGTTAACCAGCCCCTTGCCCTCGACGTACCCTTCTTGCGTACGGGCGAGACGATCTATCCGTGGGCAGCAAAATATTATCGCTTTACACCTGCCGCTGATGTTCCTGTGCTGGACATTCGTGTGACCCAGGATACAAATACGCCGGTTTACTACACGGTGTTGGGTATCAAGGACAATGGCATTGCCTTTGAGTACAATGTCGAAGGCCGCAACCTCAACCAGACCGTGCTCAACAATGCCTTTAGCGAAGTGGTGGTTATCGTTGCTGGCATGGAAAGCCTTGCGAATTATCGTGTCAGCATCAATGGCACTCAGCCCACGCTGCAAATTCTCAGCCCGACCACAGCCAACAAAGCTCGCGTTGGCAGCAACACTGCACCAGAGAAATTCCGTGTTGCCGTGCAAATCTTGGCCAGTGATGGCACGCCGCTCTCTGGCGTGGACTTAGCTAGCTTCAATTTCCGCATCGGCACCAAGGATGTACCTGCCGATCATATCCTGACTTCGGCCAATATTCTCGACCAGCAATGGTTTGTGGTTCGGGCTGTCACACAGGATAATTCCAGCATGTACGACCTGAGCGTCAACTATGCCAACAGTGCGGTACTCTCTGCCACGCAGAGCCTTGCTGTGAATTACGCACCGCGCACCGACGCCGATAACATGCTGCTGATCGACCGATCGGGTAGCATGTTGGGTGCCAAATTAGCGGCTGCCAAAAATGCGGCACGACTTTATGTGGATAGCTGGCGACTGGGTGACAAGATTGGCGTGATTGGCTTTAACGCAACACCTGCGCTCAACATGCAGTTAGAGGATTGGACAGACACCGCCCCTCCCACGGGTGGCACGCGCCAGCAAGCTTTTGATGCTATTAACGGCTTGAGTGCGACTGGCGGCACTAACATTGGCGATTCGCTGATGATGGGCTTGGCCCAACTACAAATTCGCGGCAATGCTACGCACGACTGGGCGTTGATCCTGTTGAGTGATGGCAAGGAGGAATCCTCCGATCCCGACGTTGAATTTCCCGATGCCATTAGTAATATTGCCGCGCTGACAACCAAGCAGCCCGTGATCCACGCAATTGCCATTGGCCCCGGTGCCGACGGCCCTAAAATGCAAAATGCAGCCGTAGCAACCGGCGGAACCTACCAGTTTGTCTCTGAACCCGTAGCCGCCAGCGCAGCAGGCACGGCGACCACTGCCGGGATCGATTCACCTGACAGTCCAACCGTCATCTCTAACCCTCGGCTAGATCTTGATGCACGCTATCGCTTTATTGCCACTGAAGTTCTCGGTCAGCAGCAGTTTTACTCTTTTGTTGGCCCCTTAGTAGATGACAAGAACGATTTCCTCGATCTGTTGACCATCCCCATAGAGTCCAGTGCAGCTGAAATGGTGCTCTCGCTCAGTTTTGACGGTATTTGTGCCTGCAATGTCGCTCTGCGCGACCCGAACGGTGTACTACTTCCCATTACCAAGGGTGATTCTCGTCACTATATCTGGCGCACTGCCACGCCCACCCCTGGCGACTGGACGCTGCAAATTGCGATTCAAATCCCAGGTGCTGCTAGTGTGGATGCACCGCAACAACCAGACGTGGAATTTCTGCCACCGTACCTAGTGCAATCCGCTGTGAAGAGTGACGTGATTCTGGATGTGGATTTCCCTGTACCTGCCGCAGATCG
>JBBQIG010000152.1:0-9536 GCA_038324715.1 Anaerolineae bacterium
TTTATGGCTTGGGCAATCTATATTTTGACCAAATGTGGACAGAAGACACACGTGAAGGGCTTATCGTCAAACACACCATTTATGATGGACGTCACATCAGCACGCAACTCTTGCCAACGCTCTTGTATGATTATGGACAGCCCCGTTGGCCCGATCCAGAACGTAAGGCGGCAATCCTGGCAAAAGTCTTTGCTGCAAGTCGCTGGGAAGACAATTAGCAAGAGAAGTAGGAATAAAGCAGGAATAGTTAGAAATAGCGACAAGAAGTACAGCAAAGAGGCTCTACCGCTTGCCGCCAACAGCAGAAATCCGTATACTGCACGCCAATATGTCTTTGTTCATGAGGAGCAATTGTAATGACAAAAAGTAGCGCCACTAGTTTTCGATCATCTCGCACTCGTCGCAAGTCCGACAACAACAACATCGGTATCTGGATTGTCGGTGTCTCTGTGGTCGTTGTGCTCGTGGTAGTTTTGGCTGTCGCCTTTAGCAATCGCCCAGCCGCAATCAGTGTAGAAACCCCTGATCTGCCCGCTGAATGGCTCGTAGGCACGACCATGGGCAACCCTGATGCCCCGGTTACCGTTCAAGCATGGGAAGATTTCATGTGTCCAGCCTGTCGTCAGTGGACTGCGGCCATCGAACCCCAATTGGTGGACGAGTACATTAAAGCAGGGCAAGTCAAACTAGAATTCCGGCAATTCCCGCTTTCGATTCATGCCCCTGGAGCCAACATGGCTGCCATGGCGAGTCTTTGTGCTGCCGACCAGAATGCCTTCTGGCCCTATCACAATCGGCTCTTCCCTGCCCAAGACCAGGGTCAAGCTGGATTTACAATTGATGCATTGGTTCGTTACGCCGATGAATTGGGCCTGAACAGTCGCGAACTCTTAGACTGCATGAGTAGCCAAAAATATCGTGATCAAGTTGCAGCTTCTGGAAGTGAAGCACTGGCCATGGGTCTCAATGCGACGCCCTCAATCTTGGTCAATGGGGAACAGCTTGCCAATCCCTTTGACTACAATGAAGTGAAGGCCGCGATTGACAGTGCCCTTGCAGCTTCCGGCAGCTAATTAGCTGCAGCGGAAAGGAATTAGTAGCTTTTTCATGTCTATGCGCTCTCTCGAACCGCGTCGCGTCATCGGCACGGTTTTGCCCTTGCTCGGCATTACCCTAATCTTCATAGCTCTACTCGGTAGCCTGTTGCCAGTGCAGCCACTCTTTGCTCAATCTGGAATCACCTCGCCCGCAGCCGGATCGGCAGTGAGTGGCGATGTGACCATTATGGGCACAGCGGTCATCGACCCCTTCCAAAAGTATGAGCTTCATTACAAGATGGAGCCGAGCGGTGATGATGCCTATATTTATTTCTTTGGGGCAACAACCCCCGTCTTAAGTGGGACACTGGGGACGTGGCAAGCAGGTGGTTTGCCCGCTGGGACTTACAGCCTGCGTTTGCGTGTGGTGAAAAATGACGGTAACTATGCCGAATTCTTCTCACCCAATATCAGCGTCAATCAAGGCGCGAGTGCAGTCCAAGCGCAGACGACAATCACAGAGACAACAGGGGCAACGCCAACGCCAACGCCGAGCGAACCGACGCCGACGCCTATTCCAACGGCAACCTTTACGCCAGCACCGCAATCGACCGCGGCTGTAGGCCAAGTGAACCAGCCCGCGTTTGATGCGCCAACGCCAACATCGACACCGGAAACGGTTGCCATTATCAATCCTGACAACACGCAGGCGCTGACCACAACATTAGCGGAAGCAACAAGTAATGATAGCACCGTGGATGATGGTGGCAGCGTAACGCGTGAACTCGGTGAAGCCCTTTCGCTCAACCGTCTACGCGGCCAATTCTTTAATGGCATGCGTATCAGTGCCGCACTCTTTTTGGGTGTAATTGCCCTCTATGGGGGCAAGCGGCTTTTTGATTGGGTGTGGACTCAGTTCTCGTAGCTCTAAATCGCAGAATCTAGCGGCACGGCTCAAGGTTTAACGGGCTATTTCTGCTAAAAATCGACATTACACAGATGGGCAAGAGCCTCTATGAGGCAAACTTGCCTTTTCTGTGTTTTCTGCCCGCCAGCAAGTTTCAAATAATTATATTTGATAGAGTTGACATTTGATGATGCCAAACACAAAAATGATTGTCGGGCTGGGGAATCCTGGCCCACGCTACGCCTATAATCGCCACAACATTGGCTTTCAATGCATTGATCTCTTAGCTCGACGTCACAAGATTGAGATAGGGCGCATCCAGCAGCGCGCAGCCGTTGGTGATGGCTGGATAACACGCGCTGCCAACCGTGCCAAGACGCTCCTGGTCAAGCCTATGACCTTTATGAACGCCAGTGGTGAAGCCGTGGGGCAACTGGCTCGCTACTATCTAATAGAACCCGCTGACATTATCGTGGTGCACGATGATTTAGACATGGATTCAGGCAAGTTGCGACTGCGGCAGGATGGCAGTTCGGGTGGGCAAAATGGCATTAAGTCGATCACCCAACATTTGGGTACACAGGAATTTAATCGCGTTAAAGTGGGCATTGGTCGTCCCCCTGGGCGCATGGATCCAGCGGCCTACGTCTTGCAAGATTTTAGTGCCACCGAAGAAGAAAACTTCGCCATTCTGCGTGAAAAAATTTGTGATGCCTTAGAGTGTTGGCTCTTTGAAGGTATTGAAGTTGCCATGAACAAATACAATGGCTGAGACTTATCATTATGCACCTAACTGGACTTGTACAACTTCTTAACCAACTGCCATCCTACCGTCATCTGCTGGAGAACGGCAGTGACACGCCCCTTGCTCTCCTACAGTCTGCCCGTCCCTATGTAGCAGCAGGGCTGCGGACAATGCGCGGGGGTGCGCTCATCTTGCTCACAGCGCGCAGTGAAATGGTGCAGCAAATTGTGAGCCAACTTGGCATGTGGCTCCCCGACCCTGCAGAAGGCGGCCCCACCATTCTGCCCTTTCCAGAGGCGGATGCGCTGCCCTATGAGCGCATTGGCTGGAGTGCTGCCACGCGCCAACAGCGGCTGACTGCACTCTCAGCCTTGCAGAGCCGCAACGCCACTCCGCCCATTGTTGTCGCCAGCGCCCGCGCCGTCATGCAAAAAACGCTGCCTACACGCGAATTACGCTTGGCCTTGCGCCCGCTCAAGGTTGGCGAACTCGTCCGCCTCGATCAGTTGACAGAGCGATGGGTGCAGAGTGGCTATAACCCTGCCGATGTGGTCGAAGAGCCAGGCATCTTTGCGCGTCGCGGTGGCATTGTAGATATTTGGCCCCCCAACCTGCCACACCCTGTACGTATCGATCTCTTTGGTGAAGAGGTCGAAAGTCTGCGGCTCTTTGATCCCGCCACTCAGCGCACCTTGCGCCAAGTGCAGCAGGTAGAAATCGGCCCCGGCAGTGAAGCGCTCTCCAAATATGGCCCTGCCGCCTTACAACGTCTGGGGCTTAGTCTCGAACAACTCAATGCCGCTAGCAACCTGGATTCCAGCGCAGAAGGTTCGCCCCTGCAAGACCCCAACCTTCTGCTCGCCGTGCGTGAAGAATTACGCCAAGAGGTGGATCATCTGCGTGAAAGCCAAAGCTTCCACGGCATCGAATGGTACTTGCCCTACTTCTATGAGCAACCTGCCACACTGCTTGACTATTTATCCAGCGAAGGCACATTGCTTCTCGATGACACCATTGACTTCTTTGCCACCCTCTATGAGCTAGAGACCCAAGCAAATGGGCTTGCGGCTGAACTACACCGCAGCGGCGAGCTGCCACGCAACTTTGCACGCTCCTACTTTACAACTGAGGAGCTGCGTGCGCGCTTGATTCATGCCAAGCCCATCATCTTGGGCTATGGCGATCTGCATGGCAAAAGCACCGATGCAAACACGCCGCTGGCGCGGTCGTTTATTCCTGGCCCACGCTACATGGGCAAGACCAGGCAGATTGTCACAGACATCTCTAAACTGCGGGACAGCAACCATGCTGCGCTGCTCTTTACACGCCAAGCCGCGCGGTTGCAAGCCAGCCTTGCCGAGGCCGAAATTACGGCGCATGTCCAGAGCGATGTCACCATCCCCCCACCCCCGCGCGCAGTGGTCTTGGTGCAAGGCATAGCCCCCGAAGGTTTTACACTGCGCGGTCTCGAGCTACCAAGCAGCGGCTCCAATGGAGCAGCCAGGCCCGCCAACGGTGACTACGATCTCCACTTTCTCACCGACACCGAGTTGTTCGGCTGGAGCAAGCCCCAAGCTCGCCGCCGCCCCACCGCGCACAGCACCGTCGCCCCCGAAATTTTTTTTGCAGACGTAAAACCCGGCGAATATGTGGTGCATCTTGAACATGGGGTGGGCGTCTATGATGGATTGGTCAAGCTTGAACTGGGGGGAATGTCACGCGAGTATCTACAAGTCAGCTATGCGCGCAATGACAAGCTTTATGTCCCCGTCCACCAAGCGGATCGCCTCAGCCGCTATGTGGGTGCAGGCGAAAAGACGCCTCCCGTCAACCGCCTGGGCACTGCCGATTGGCAGATGGTCAAAGATCGCGCACGCAAATCAGTCGCCGACATTGCAGAAGACCTGCTACTTCTCTATGCCGAGCGCGAAGTGGCACGCGGTCACTCCTACAGCCCCGATGGCCCCTGGCAGGATGAACTGGCAGCCAGTTTCCCCTATGATGAAACCGATGATCAACTCAATGCCATTGATGCGGTGCGCCAGGACATGGAGTCCGAGCGTCCAATGGATCGCCTGATTGCGGGTGATGTCGGCTATGGCAAAACCGAAGTTGCCGTCCGTGCCGCATTTAAAGCTATTATGGATGGCAAGCAGGTTGCCTTTCTCGTTCCCACCACAGTTCTTGCCCAGCAGCACTACCGCAACTTGAGCGAACGCCTCTCAAAATTTCCAGTGCGAGTGGAGATGCTCTCGCGCTTTCGCACTCCAGCACAACAAGAAGCGATTATCCGTGGTGTGGCAGCAGGCAGTATTGATTTACTCGTGGGGACACACAGAATTCTCAGCGAGGATCTTGACTTCAAAGATTTGGGAATGCTCATCATTGACGAAGAGCAACGCTTTGGCGTCAGCCAAAAGGAAAAGCTCAAGCAGTTGCGTACCCAGGTCGATGTGCTCACCCTAAGTGCCACCCCAATACCACGCACACTGCACATGAGCCTCAGCGGTATCCGTGATATGAGCACCATCACAACGCCCCCAAAGGAACGGCTCCCCGTACATACGGTCTTAGCCGAATATGATGACGTGCTTGTTCGTCAAGCCATTGAGCGCGAAATTTTACGCAAAGGCCAAGTCTTTGTGGTTACAGACAAAGTGCGCGGCATCCAAGCACTTGCTGACCGCGTCCAGCATTTGGTTCCCGAAGCCGTAGTCGATATTGGACACGGGCAGATGCCCGAACGACAGTTGGAAGATGTCATGGATCGCTTTTCCCAAGGGGAATTTGATGTGCTCATTGCGACTACCATCATCGAAAACGGGCTGGACATTCCCAACGCCAACACCATTATCATCAACCGCGCCGATCATTTTGGTCTAGCCCAACTCTATCAGTTACGCGGGCGCGTAGGCCGCAGCATCCAGCGCGGCCATTGCTATCTCCTCTATGAGAAGCACAATCCCTTGAGCTATGACTCGCGCCGCCGCCTCTCCGCCATCATGGAGAGCAGTGAAGAGCTTGGCGCAGGCTTCCGTATCGCCATGCGCGATCTAGAAATTCGTGGCGCTGGCGATCTGCTAGGTGCACGCCAACATGGTCACATCGACAGTGTGGGTTTCGATCTCTACACGCGCCTCCTAGCGCAAGCGATCAACGAAGCCAAGCGCAAGATTCACGTGATGGATCAAGCCCTCAAACAGCAGGGAGCCAACGGAGATAACGGAGAGCAAGAGCAGATCGCTGCCCCTGGTGACAAGAGGACAGCACCAACTTCACCTGCACAGACTGCATCTACACAGACTGTATCTACACAGACTGAAGGTCAGATTATCAGCAGCAGCGGCGAAGAACTCACTGATTTGGAAGTTTCATTTGACATCAACGACCCGCTGGCACCGCCAGTGCTGCTCGATCTGCCCTTAGATGCACAAATTCCACAGACCTACATTGAGGAGGAAAGTCTTCGCCTCCAGATGTACCGGCGCATTGCTGGCATGACCCACCTCGAAAGCATTGACGAGATGCGGCGCGAGATGATAGACCGCTTCGGGGCCGATGATGCACCAGAGAATGGGAGTGGCAAGGGAGCAGAGAGTGTGCCAGAAGAAGTGGAGAACCTCTTCTATCAAATTCGCGTCAAGATTCTTGCCTTGCGCGCCAATGTACAAAACATCGGACGTGAGCTTGATCAACTGGTCATTCGCAGTGAAGCTCTAGAGAATATCAACCGCACCGCCCTTGAAGCACGCCTGCGCCAAGCCTTTGGTTCTGCACCAAGTCGCAACGACCCCGATGCCGCCATCCCGCGTGTCGCGCGTCGTGCCGTATACCTTCCCATTGATGACGCTGAAAAGTGGCGCGGTGCGCTCGTGCGCACCCTGGAGATCATGGCATACAGCTAATCCTATCCAGTCGATGCAAGCGCTTGTTCCAATTCCTCAATGCGTTTCTCGTAAACGCTGGTAGGCAGCTCGCCGTAGAGAACCAAGGCATCTTCAATATAGCTGCTTTCCTGCGTCAATTGCCACAGAGTCTCCAACACTAACACGCGGTCTTGGGGCGCATGTACTGTGTCGAGCAGGCCAACCACCTGCTGAATCGCTTCGTCATCGTAGCCTTGTGCATGGCGGCATCGTGCAAGCATGAGCATCGTCCACAAGGCAATGCTTTGGCTCTTGAACATCGTTTGCTCACTCTCGTGAATGATCTGTAGAGCAGCGCGACAGTGGAACTCGGCGGCAGCATGCTCACCCTGCTGATAGAGTACGCTAGCCAGATGCCGGAGGTGGATCGCCAGGTTGGGCACGTTGGGTCCACCCCCCAACGCTTGCAGGTCAGCAACGGCCTGTTCAAGAAGTTGCTGCGCTCGTGCCAACTGGCCTAGTCGAGAGAAAGCAAACCCAAGCCGACCAGTGGATATGGCAACAAGGCGTGGTTCACCGATTTGTTCCGCCAACTGCTTCGAGCTTAGATACTGTTCGAATGCCGCCAAGTAATTACCTTCTGCATCGTATAAGCACCCCAATGCCGCGAGTGCAGCCACTTGCTCGGCGATTGCACCGCCCTTTTGCGCCAGATGCACAGAGCGTTCCAGATGTAACCGAGCTTGGCTAAACTCACCCTTCTCCGTCTGAATATGCCCCACAATGCGGTAATACTCGCCAAGCCTGTGGGCGAAACCCAGATTGGAAGCCAGCACCAATGCGCGGTCGAAATAATGCAGGGCATCATCAACGTGACTTGTTCGCCAATATACTTTGGCTATGGCAGCCAAGTAGAACACAATCTCTGGCTGGGAGTTCATCTGCTGTGCCATCTCCAAGGCATGCCGGTTGTCGTGTAGGGATTGGTCTAAATTGCCAGCACCAAAGTGCACTGAACCCATGGCTCCCCAACTGGTTGCAACGCCCCAGCTATCTCCTAATTCTTGAAACAGTTGTAGCGCCTTGCGCTGCAACGCGAGCGCTTCTTCCCAACTATGCATCTGCTCATGAGTCCCTCCCATCTGGAGCAGCAGATGTGCCAACAATCTGCGTTCACCACTGGCGACTATCAGATCATGGGCCTGTTGTTGATAGACCAGTGCAACAGCATGTTTTCGCTGAAACTGATAGATAAAGCCACGCAAGGCTAGCGCTCGTGCTTTTAGGTCGTGATCAATCAAGCGAGTAGCCAGGGCATCGACTTCTTCCGCATAGTTGAATGCTTGACTATACTTAGCCTGCATCACGAGAACATCCGCCAGATGAATCATCAAGTGACCCTGTAGCCGGTGCAGAGCTGGATTAACCTCGACTTGTTCTTGCTGTGCCTGCACCTGGACGAGTAGATCGTTCAGCCAATTTTCGGCTTCTGTATAGATGCCCCGCAAGTGATAAAACCTAGTCCACGCAAGTAAACAGTGCTCCAACATTTGCCATTCACCCTGTGCCGTTGCCCAGTGCCAAGCTTGTCGCACATTGTCAATCTCCTTCTGCACGGACTCAAGGGCTACCTGTGGATGCTGGCCATATAGGTACACTTCTTGGCTCGCCAGCCAGCCGAGATAGTAGTGGCAATGTTGCCTATGCATGGCGGTGGCAGCATCCAAGCGCGCCGCAGACAGCTTCTTGTGGGCGAATAGGCGCATCAACTCGTGGAGGGTATACCGCCCACTCTCATTGCGTTGCAATATGGATTTGTCTCGGAGCGCGGCTAGCTCTTGGATAGAGACCCCAAGAATCTCTCGTACTGCCTCCCCCCGGAATCCACCTCGAAACACCGAAAGCTTCTGAAAGAGCTGCTGCTGAATAGATGACAGAAGGTTCCAAGACTCCTCCAGCACGGCGTCCATGCTGCGATGTCGCTCCGGCACGTCCGGCTGTGTGCTGATGAGAAGTTCAAAATTTTGCTCCAGCGCATGAGAAATCTCATCACAGGATAGAATATGCACCCAGGCAGCCGCCAACTCAATGCCCAACGGAATTCCCTCTACAAAGCGGCAGATGCGCATGATCGCTTGGCTATTGGCGTCAGTGATCTCAAAATCCACTTGTACGCGACGGGCAGTCTGGAGAAACAACTGCACTGCGCTATATTCCTGAAGTGATCTGGACGGTGGCTGAGTGGGAACCTCCAGGCCGGAAAGCTCGATAACCCACTCGGCCTTCAGATTGAGCCGCTCGCGAGAGGTAGCCAAAATCTTGACACCGGGTGCCTGGGCCAGAATGTCCATAAGGAATTGCCTTCCGGCCAGCAGATGTTCTAAGTTGTCCAAGACCAACAGTAGATCCTGCGTCTGTAAATAGCTTAACAGTTGCACAGCTGGTTCATCCTGGCCGTTGAGGGGCAATTGCAAGGCACTGGCAATCGTGGATGCAACCAATCTATGCTCGTGGATTGCGGTCAGTGATACAAAGCTCACACCATGCAGAAAGCCATGGCTGCTTGTCTCCGCAGCCGCTAACGCAAGGCGCGTCTTGCCAATTCCGCCCGGCCCAACCAGCGTTATACAGCGGCAGGTTGGGTCAGTAAGCTGACGTTGGATGTAGGCCAAGTCAGCAGTTCGGCCCACAAAGGGGGTGCTTTGCGCAGGGAGATTGAGACGAGGCGCGCGGGTTACACTGCGTAGGCGATCGTAGAGAAACATTGTCTCAAGGGACGGTTCCACATCCAACGCTTCGGCCAGAGCCTGCCGGCAAATTTCATATTGCGCCAATGCTGCGCTCAACTGGCCCTGGTGAGCCAGCCAAACCATCAATTGCCAATGCGCCTGTTCGTGCCAAGGTTCCACTAGGAGAAGGCGTCGCATTGTCTCGATTGCCTGATCCCAGTCGCCCTGCTCGTTAAATAAGTGAGCTAGACG